>NZ_JADCBK010000050.1 GCF_020253525.1 Aquidulcibacter sp. | reverse complement strand
CGATTTAAACTGGCCGTTAAATGGACAACAGATGCCAGGCGTTTGGCTGGGTATGTTTTTCGCGGTTTGCTTGCTGGCAGGCATGTTAGGCCTGAGTAAACTGGTTCGCCATTTGCAAAAGCCAAAAGAGCAAGATGAGGTAACGATATGACCGAAATCACGTTTGAACTGCCAGACGATCAAGCCTCTATTCTGCGTGCCAAAGCTGCTCTTTGGAGAGTATCGCTCGAGCAAGTTTTGCAAGACGCAGTCGCTCACTTCTTACTTACCGATGACACCAAAAATGACCCTGTCGATTTGATACCCGAGGAACTCGCCGGTGTTGCGCGGGGCCTCGACGATTTCACACATGGACGCACGTCAACGCATGAGGAGGTCATGGCTGAATTAAAGAAGCTGCGGATCGATTTGAGCGCGACGTGCAAAAATCCATTGCCATCTTGTCGCTCTATCCCGGCTTAGGCCGACCAACTACCACAGAAGGGGTGCGTGTTTTCAGTCTGCCAAAATGGCATCGGCGCATCACCTATCAAGACCTAGGCAATTTCATCCTTATCACCAACCTCAGAGACACACGACAGGAACCGAAAGACTAAATGACCACCATCGCCGCCATCGACCATGTACAAATCGCCATCCCCGTGGGTGGCGAAATGGTCGCGCGTGCGTTTTATGCCGATCTCTTGGGGCTAACCGAAGTGCCAAAGCCTGCTTCCATGGCTGCTCGCGGTGGGGCTTGGTACCAGTCGGGCGGCGTCAAGGTCCATTTGGGGGTGGAGCAAGATTTCCGCGCCAATGACAAGGCCCATGTTGCCTTTCGCGTCGCGGATGTGGCGGGCCTTGCCAACCAAGCACAAGCGCGCGGCTTTAGGGTCAAACACGACGACGAACTGCCCGGCCATATACGTGCCTTCCTCTATGATCCATTCGGCAATCGGATCGAGATCCTCAAGCCAATTGGGGAGGCGGCGTCATGTTAGCATCTTCACCAAAGGGTTTTGACGCCAAGGGCTTGGATCGCTTGGTCCGCGCTAATCAAGGTCAGTCGTTCATTAAGCGCTTGGGCGGCAATCAATCGATCCCAAGGATCGCGATTGATCAAAGGCAAACGACTGGCGGCAGCAGCGTGAAATGGATTGATCGAGAGCAATTCGATGTCGGCTTGGATCAAATGGGCTGTTATGTCGAAATCGTCAGGCAGCCAGAGCTTGCCAATCGCCACTTTGAAATTGATCTCGTAGATGCTGGCAACGCTCGCGCAAACCCTGTTTGCTGGATCATTGAGCAAAGCGCGAATAGAAGGTTTGATCTTGTCTGGCGTCAACAGTCCAAACAAGATCGTATTGGTATCGAGCAGATAAGCCACGCTCAGCCTTTGGAATCAAACGTCTTGGAAGGTTCGGCCACGCCAAGCTGTTTGGCAGGTTCAAAGCCCGCAAGTGCTTGCTCGCTAGACCAAGCGTCAAATGGCTCGGGTAATAAGGCGTCTTCTGGGATGGGCCCTAGATGGGCGAGCTTGCCGAAAAGATTGGCTCGACTTGGCTTGACCAAGTCTGGCCCATTGGCGGCAAGCAGCCTTACCGCCTCTTTCCCTTTGCGGGCAATGAATACCGCTTCTCCGCGTTCTGCCCGCTCAATCAGTTCTGATAGTTTGGCCTTCGCTTCAGCCACATTCATTACGGTTTTCATGCGCAAATTGTACCAAAAATCGGCTGCATGGTCAATTAACTTGGTCCAACTTCGCTTTGCTGGAACCGCACAATGACCCAGTCAATCAGCAAATCAAACCACGAAAATCCTCCCACTAGAAAGACCCTCTCATGTTGAATATCAACAATCTACACGTCGAAGTCGGCGGCACAGCGATCATTAAAGGGCTCACGCTTGCTGTGCCTGCTGGCGAAGTGCACGCGATCATGGGCCCCAATGGGGCGGGCAAATCGACCTTATCTTATGCGCTGACGGGGCGTGACGGCTATGCAGTCGTGGGTGGCACAGCAACCCTCAATGGTGAGGATTTGTTGGAGCTTGCTCCTGAAGAGCGCGCAGCCAAGGGGTTGTTCCTGTCGTTTCAATATCCGCTCGAAATCCCCGGCGTGCCGACCCTGACCTTTTTGCGCACAGCGCTCAATGCCCAACGAAAAGCGCGTGGCGAGGGCGAAGTTAGCGTGCCGGATTTTATGAAATTGTCGCGCGATGTTGCCAAGAAATTGGGCGTCACGCCCGACATGATGAAGCGGCCTTTGAATGTCGGCTTCTCGGGCGGTGAAAAGAAGCGGATGGAAATCTATCAAATGGCGCTTTTGGACCCTCGTTTCATGATCTTGGACGAGACGGATTCTGGCCTTGATATTGACGCGCTTAAAGTGGTGTCTGAAGGTGTGAACGCCCTGCGTGGCCCAGATAAGGGCATGCTGGTTATCACCCATTATCAGCGCTTGTTGGACCATATTAAGCCAGACCGCGTGCATGTTTTGGCTGGTGGCCGCATCGTCGATAGTGGTGGGCCTGAATTGGCGCTCGCCCTCGAAGCCGATGGCTATGACCGTTATAAGGATGCCGCTTAATGGCCTTAGCGGAATTGAAGCTTTCATCCGGTGAAACCGCGCTCTTAGAAGCCTTCCCGCCGACAGAGGCCGGGCAGGCTGCACGCGCGCAAATTACCGAGCTGGGCTTACCTACTCGCCGAGTGGAAACGTTTAAATGGACCGATGTTCGCGCTGCCCTTTCTGAGGGTAAGCCCCAGGCGGATGGATCGGCGGGCCTGATCCCAGATTGCCTGCAAGACGCTTTGGTGTTGGATTTTGCCCCTGATGGCTTTGGGCTTGAGGGGGAAAAAGATCAGGGCCTGATTATTGAGACCGAAGACAGTTTGCCGATCGAGGGGGCAGGCCCTCTGGCGTCGCTAGCAGCTGGCTTTGCACCCCGCGCCGTGGTTTTGCGCGTGACGGCAAGCCAAAGTCGCCCCGTCGTCTTGCGCCGCCATCCAGGGGCGCCGATGCGCGTTCGCGTCGAGTTGGAAGCAGGCACGCGGTTGAACTTGGTAGATACGGCGCTCGCGACGGCTGGTCTATCAACAGGCCTCTTGGAAATTGAGGTTGGCACTGATGCGGAATTGGTTCGCTATAGCTTGCAGGATGGCAAGCTGGGCGCGATTGATTTGACACAAGCCATTGTTACGGTCGCAGAAAAAGGGCGCTATCACGCGATTTCGCTGATGTTTGGCGGCAAGCTTGCCCGCGCTGAGACCTATGTGGCGTTAGCAGGGGCGGGGGCAAGCTGTCTGATTCATGGCGCCTATTTGCTCTCCGGCAATGCCCATGCCGATATGACCACGAAGGTCGTCCACGCCAGTCCCCATGGGCAGACGCGGGAATTGTTCAAAGGGGCTGTGCAAGACAAGGCGCGCGGCGTCTTCCAAGGCAAGATCCTGGTTGAACGCGCCGCTCAACAAACCGATGCGCGGCAAAATCACCATGCCCTGATGTTAAGCGAGGGGGCGGAAATCGACGCCAAGCCAGAGCTTGAGATTTACGCCGATGATGTCCAATGCGCCCATGGCAATACGATTGGTGCGCTGGATGATCAGGCCCTGTTTTATATGCGTCAGCGCGGCATACCCGAGGCACAGGCTAAAGCCCTGTTGGTCGAGGCTTTTGTGACGGATGTATTTGATGCCATCGACCACGAAGGCGTGCGTGCCTGGTTTTCAGGTTTGGCGCGGACATGGTTGGAGGGACGTGCATCATGAACGCCCAAACCCCAACCCAATCTGTCGCCTTTGATGTCGCCAAAGTCCGCGCGGACTTCCCGATCTTGACGCGGCAGATCCACGGCAAGCCCTTGGTCTATCTCGATAGTGCCGCCAGCGCACAAAAGCCGGAAAGCGTCATCTCCGCTATGGCGGACTTCCAGCGTACGTCTTACGCCAATGTGCACCGGGGCCTACACACCTTAGCCAATGAAGCCACCCAAGCGTTCGAAGACGCGCGGGCCAAGGTTGCGCGCTTCATCCATGCCGGAAGTGCGGATGAGATTGTCTTTACCAAGAGCGCGACTGAAGCCATCAATCTGGTGGCCGCAGGGATTAGCCAAAGCCTTAAACCCGGCGATGAGATCGTCATCTCTGAGATGGAGCATCACGCCAATATCGTGCCGTGGCACATGGCGGCGCAGCGCTCTGGCGCTATCTTGAAATGGGCGTCCATCACGCCACAAGGCGCACTTGATAAGGACTCGCTGGCCGCCCTCATCGGTCCACGCACCAAAATGGTGGCAATCAGCCATATGTCGAATGTGTTGGGCTGTGTGCAGGATGTAGCGAACATCGTGGCTCTCGGCCATCAAGTTGGCGCGCAAGTCCTGATCGACGGCTGTCAGGGTGTGGTGCACCAAAAGGTTGATGTGCAAGCCATAGGGGCTGATTTCTATGTTTTTTCAGCCCACAAAATCTATGGACCGACAGGGATTGGCGTTCTCCACGGCACCCCAGAAGCGCTGAACCGGCTGCCGCCTTGGCAAGGTGGTGGCGAGATGATTGAGATCGTCTCCAAAGAGCTGATTACCTATAATGTGCCGCCCTTCCGGTTTGAAGCGGGCACCCCCGCCATTACTGAAGCGGTAGGCCTCGGTGCCGCTGTTGATTGGATGATGGCGCAAGATCAAACGGCCATGCACGCCCATGAACAGGCCCTGCTCGATCATGCCATGAAATCCCTGCGTGGTATCAATGGGATTAGCCTTTATGGCACCGCGCCGGGCAAGGGCGGTATCATTGCGTTCAATATTGATGGGGCCCACCCCCATGATGTGGCCCAAGTTCTCGACCGCTATGGCGTCGCGGTTCGGGCAGGCCACCATTGTGCCCAACCATTGATGAAGGCTTTGGGCGTGACCGCTACCGCACGGGCGAGCTTTGCCGCCTATACCAGTTTCGAAGATGTCGACACCTTTATCGAAGCGCTTGCAAAAGCGCGCGATTTTTTGCTGTGAGGGCCACCCATGAGCGATGAAACCACCACCCAAAGAGATATGCTGGATGTATCCAGCCCTCCCATCGTCCAGCCCGATCGGGAGCCTACCGACCTGCCGCCCGAGGAGATTGCCCGTTTGACGGACGATCTGATCGAAGCGTTCAAGACCGTCTATGATCCAGAAATCCCGGTTGATGTCTATGAATTGGGCCTGATCTATAAGGTTGACCTCAAGGCCGGCGGCCATGTCGATATCGACATGACGCTCACCGCCCCTGCTTGCCCTGTGGCCGGGGAACTCCCAATTATGGTAGAAGATGCGGCCAAGACGGTGAATGGGATCAATTCGGCCAAGGCCATTGTGACCTTTGACCCGCCCTGGACCCAAGCGCGCATGAGCGATGAAGCCCGTTTGGCTTTGAATATGTTATAGGTGGCACGCATGAATTCGCCAGACCTCGTCCCAACCCGAACCCGTCGCCCCCGCCCGCAAGTGGTGAGCCTGACTGATGCTGCTGCTGAGCGCGTGCGCGATGTCATGGCCAAATCTGAAAAGCCTTATCTGCGCGTCGGCATTAAAAATGGCGGCTGTGCGGGGATGGAATATGTGATGGCCTATGCCGATGCGCCCGATCCCTTAGACGAAGTGGTGGAAGATAAGGGGGTTAAAATCCTTGTGGCGTCCAATGCTATTTTGTTTCTGATCGGCTCTGTTGTCGATGTGGAAACAACGAAGCTTCATTCGAAATTTGTTTTCAAAAACCCCAATGAAACCGATGCTTGCGGATGTGGCGAGAGCGTAACCATTGTGCCTGCTACATCTGAGGCCTGATTTTGGCTAAGAAGGCGAAAGCCAATCCGGAATTAGATGCGTTGATTGCGACGGCCCAAGATTTGTTCGCAGGCTTGGGGGATATTCGGGTGCGCAAGATGTTTGGCGGCGCGGGCGTCTATTATGATGGCCGCATGTTTGCGCTCTTGGCCGATCATGAAATCTATCTGAAGGCTGATCGTATCAATAATCCGAAATTTGACGCCCATGATTGCCCACCCTTTCATTATGACAAGGGGGAAGGCGAGATCATGACCTTATCCTATCGGGCGATGCCCGAAACAGCCTTTGACGATGCAGATGAAGCTTTGGCCTGGGCCAAGCTGGGCGTCGAAGCAGCAGCCCGCGCACAAAGATAGACATGGGCAGAATGGACCTAACCGCTATCCACCACATCGAACAGGCCACAGCTAGAGGCTGGCCCGCTGCGCGCGAGGATCAGATTGATGGCTGGCTGGTCTTCTCAGGCTTAGGTTTTGTTGGGCGTACCAATTCTTGTTGGCCTTTGACCTATCAGGGTAAAGATGTTGAAGGCTCTATCGAAGCCGTTGAGGCCTGTTATCACGCTATGGGCCTGGTGCCACAGTTCAAACTAGTAACTGACGGCACTGACCCGTTGGACCTATATGATAGACTGGCCCGACGCGGCTATCGCGCCGTTAGCGATGTTGCTGTGATGCTGTTTGACGGCCAAATTGCTGCCCCCGACCATCCCGTCGAAATCAGCCCGCAGGTCACAGACGACTTTATCCAAATCGTCGAAGAAACCAGCCATTCAGGTGGGGATGGGCAGGAACGTATCGATATTCTGCGCCGCGTGCCAAATCCATCTGCCTTTGGGATCATCCGCCAAAATGGGGTGTTGGCGGCGGCGGGCCTGTGCACCTTTGCCGGCGACAGCGCAGGCATTGCAGCCATGCGTACCCAAGCCCATTATCGTAATCAGGGCCTTGCGCGCTCGGTTCTGCGGGCAATTATGGGGCAGGCTTATGAGGCTGGATATCGGCAATTCTGGCTGCAAGTTGAAACCAATAATGCCGCAGCCCTACATCTCTATGAGACAGAAGGCTTTGCCACCGCCTATAGCTATCAGACCGTGCGCCTAGAGGCTTAAAGTCGCCGCGCTTTCGATTTTAACATGCGCCACCTTGCGCTACCCCTTGCCACACCTAACATATGGGCGTCCTTTGGTGCGCGCATATAGCGACACAAAGACTGTATGGAGGCTTAAATGGCTTTGAACACGCGTTTTGCTGCTTTGGCATTGGTTGGCGTTGCAGCAACATCGGTTTCAGGATGTGGCTATAATACCATTCCAACCCAAGAAGAGGCTGCCAAAGCCGCTTGGGCCGAGGTTCAGACCCAATACCAGCGCCGTGCGGACCTCGTGCCCAATCTGGTGGCAACCGTTCAAGGTGCTGCTGCGCAGGAAAGGTCTGTCTTGACGGCTGTGACCGAAGCGCGCGCCTCGGCCACCCAGCCGAAGTTTGATGCATCCACCATCACCGACCCACAAAAATTCCAAGAGTTTCAAGCGGCTCAAGCTCAACTTTCAACCGCGCTCGTCAACTTCCGCCAGACCGTAGAAGCCTATCCTGAGCTGCGTTCCTTAGAAGGCTTTAAAGCGCTGCAATCCCAACTTGAAGGCACGGAGAACCGCATCGCGATTGCGCGCCGCGACTATAATGCGGCAGTCCAGACCTATAACACGACCTTGCGGACGTTCCCGAGTGTGATTTGGGCAAAGACAGCGTTCTCGTCCTCGCAGCCCATGCAATTGTTCCAAGCGACGGCAGGCTCTGAAAAGCCGCCGGAAGTGAAGTTCTAAGCGCGTGACCAAGCCCGCCTTGCTGCGGCCTTCACCGAGCCGTTTCCACCGTATCGGGCTAGCTGCTCTCTTGGGCCTGGCCTTGATGGTGGCATGCTGGATGGCAAGTCCTGTTTGGGCTGCCGACCCCAAGTTCCCGGTCCTGACTGGACGGGTTGTGGATGACGCCAACATCATTCCCGAAGAAACCGAGGGCGAACTCATCGCGCAATTGGAAGCGCTGGAAGCCAAGTCGTCCGATCAATTAGTCGTGGTGACTGTCCCAAGCTTGCAGGGTTTTGAACTTGAGGAATTTGGCTACAGATTAGGTCGGGCTTGGCAAATCGGCCAAGGAGAACGGCTGAACAACGGCGTCATCCTCTTGGTCGCGCCCACAGAGCGCAAAGTGCGGATCGAGGTCGGCTATGGCCTCGAAGGCATTTTGACGGACTATTATACGAGCGAAATCATCCGAAACACCATTGTGCCGGCCTTTAAGGCAGGCGATATGCCGGGCGGCATTGTTGCCGGGGCAGCAGCGATTGAGCAGATTTTGACCACCGATCCAGCCGAGTTGCAGGCCCGTGCAGCCCGAGGATTAAAGGAAGAAGCCAGAGAGACCGGTGGCGATCCAATCGCTGTGATGATTGTCCTGGCCTTTTTGATTTTCTGGATCTGGGTCATGATTGCTAATTCCCAGCGGACACGCTTCCGGCGTCATTCTCATTGGGGAAGTGGTCCGATTATCTTGCATGATTGGGATGACGACGATGACCGGCGTGGTGGAGGCGGCTTTGGCGGCGGCTTTGGCGGTGGCGGTTTTGGCGGTGGCGGTTTTGGCGGCGGTGGCGGCTTTTCTGGCGGCGGCGGCAGCTTTGGTGGTGGCGGAGCATCGGGCTCATGGTGAAGCACGCGCACATGCATTTATCGGCAGAGGATAAGGCGGCAATCGGCCAAGCCATTGAAGCCGCTGAGGCCAAGACATCGGGCGAGATTTTTGTTGTCGTCTCTGCGCGCACTGCTGATTATCGCTGGATCATGCTCTTTTATGGGGCCCTGGTCGCTATTCTTGTGCCCTTGATCTTGATGGCATTTGGCTTGAACCCGTTGACGCTCGGCAGTGTTTTTACGCACTGGCAGGCTGGGGGCTGGAATATCGGTTTTGGTGCAACCCCAGCAGATGAGGCAGCAACCGGCATGGTCCTCATTCTGGCCTTACAGGCGATCTTGTTCATGCTGGTCTCTGCCCTTGACCTGCAACCAGGTATAGCGGCCAAACTGACACCAGCCTGGATCCAGCGCCAACAAGTTCATCGTGCAGCTCGCGATCAATTCTTGGCCCATGGCCTGCACCAAACCACTGGAAAGACCGGGGTTTTGATCTTTGTCAGCCTCGCCGAGCACAAGGCAGAAATCATTGCGGATGCTGGGATCTACACCAAAGTGTCCCGCACGGTCTGGCGCGAAGTCATTGGCAAACTCGTCACGGCCGCGCGCGACAAAAAACTGGCCCATGGCATCATATTGGCCATTGAGGACAGCGCAACGATTTTGGCGGAACATTTCCCCCGTCAGGATGACGATGTGGACGAATTGCCCAATAAAGTCATCATTATTTGAGGCTCGGCTTTCTAAGTTTTTTCCGCTAACGCTTTCAAATAAATAGAATTTTTCGGGGCGGCAAACAAGCGTTGAACCATGGGTTCGAAAGCCTCTAGCGGCATGGTTTCATAGGCCGGATCAAAGGCATTTTGGTCATGGCGATGGCAGAAGCGCGCCGTGTGCTCAAAATAGGGATGGTCACGGTAAGCTTCGCGCATGTCGCGGTCGAGGCCCAGATGATGGAAGAAATAATAGCCTTGGAAAATGCCGTGATTGGCGACCATCCAATGATTGGCCTCACTCACGAAGGGTTTGAGAATGGCAGCGGCAATATCGGGGTGATTATAGCTTCCCAATGTATCGCCAATATCATGGAGGAGCGCACAGACGACATATTCTTCATCCATGCCATCACGATGGGCCAAAGTGGCCGATTGTAAGGAATGGGTCAGCCGATCAATCGGGAAGCCGCCATAATCGCCATCCAATAGCCTCAGATGTGCCAGAACTCGGTCGGCCAAGCCCTTGTTGAAGGCCTTGGAATGGCCTGCAATAATGGCCCAATCTTCCTGCGTGCCCTCCATCATAGACTTAAACTGTGCTTGGTCTTGATGAAGATCAGAGTGATGGCCGTCTGCCATAATGGTGCCTCCCCAAGTGTTTCGGGCAGGTTCACCTTCTTTTGGCTTTTAGGCAAGGGGGATTAGCCTGCCCGTCTTGCGAGCCACACGCCGACTAAGACCAAGGCCCCGCCCAGCATCTGCACCGGGGTCAGGCTTTCATGCAGCCAAGCCCAGCCGAGGAAGCCTACAAGTACGGGTTGCAGCAAGATTAGAACGGAGGCGATATGGGTCGGCACCATGCCAAAACCCACCGCTAGGAGGCCTTGCCCGGCCACTTGCGCCATCACGCCTAAAACCAACAGTGGCCACCATTGCGCGATAAAGGATTGCCCGGTCGCAGGCGGCAAGAGGGGTTCGCCCGACAGGATGGTCACTGCCAAGCAACACAGCATGGCAAAGGCAGATGAGAAGAACATGATCGTGCCCGCGCCCCATTGGTTGCGCATGCGGGCGATGGTGATGAGGTAAAGCCCGTACCAAAGCGACGTCAGTGCCGATAAGCCATCACCTACCAAGCGGTCTGGATTGGTCGCAGGCGCACCGCCCGACAGCAGGAGCGAGCCAACAAGGGCGATCACCACCGCCACCCAATAGGCATTGGTTGGAAGTGCCCGTGTTGTCAGCCAGGTGACGGCGACAACCACAATCGGGGTAAGGTTCGACAAGAAGGTAGCGTTGGCAGCACTCGTCCGCACGATCCCTGCGTGCCAAGTGGCAAGATCACCTGCAAACAAAAGCCCAGCCAGTGCCAAAAGGCCAATGGGAAGTGCAACAGGCTTACCGTCATCGGACTTGGGTTTTGCTTCCAAATGCGCCCAGAGCGCCAAGAGTGGCAGGGCAAAAGTGAGGCGCCAAAACGCACTGGCCTGTGGACCCAAGGGTGAGAGCTTCACCATAATCGGGGCAAGCGCTATGCAAGATGCCCCGGCGGCCAGCGCCACCGTGCCTAGAAACAGCTTTTGTGCATCAGTTTGGGCCACGCGCGGGTTCCTAAAGGCCTAGGCTTGTTCGAATCTCAGCGGGGCTTGTGCCGCTTTCGCGCAAGCTGCGCAATGTGACGGACTGATTACGCTTGGCAAAGCGCTTGCCGTCTGCATCCAAGATCAGGCGGTGATGCTGGTAGATTGGGGTTGGCAGGCCTAGAAGCTTTTGTAGTACCACATGGATATGGGCGGCTTCAGCCAAATCTTCGCCGCGGATCACATGGGTGATGCCTTGGTGTGCGTCATCAAGAACGCTTGCTAAATGATAGCTGGAGGGAAACTCCTTCCGTGCCAGAACAATATCGCCCAATTGCGCTGGATGGGCCTTGACCCAGTGGCCATTGGCCTCAAAGCCAAGGCTGTCCCAATGCGCGCCCAATATGTCTGCGCTTCGTGCCAAGGATAGTCGCCAAGCATAGGGCTTACCGGATCGAAGAAGTTGCGCCTCTTCATCTTCTGGCAAGGGCGAAACAGGCTCTGGCCCAGAAAAGCTATGCGGGGCCGAAGCAATCGCCTCCATCAATTCTTTGCGCGTCTTAAAGCAACGATAGAGGACCCCCAGCCCCTTCAAGCGCTCTAAAGCGGCTTCATAATCGGCCATATGATCGCTTTGACGCCGAACGGGGCTTTCCCATGTGAGGCCCAGCCACGCCAAATCTTCATAAATAGCTGCCTCAAACTCAGGCCGACATCGGGTTAGATCCGTATCCTCGATCCGCAGAATGAACCGACCTTGCACCGCTTGAGCCGCATCAAAGGCTGTCCAAGCTGAAAAGGCGTGACCGAGATGGAGATAGCCAGTCGGCGAGGGAGCGAAGCGGGTGGCAAACATGCGTGATCTATGCCGTGGGGTGGCTGTCTTTGGCAATTGGCTTTTGCTAGCATGCAGCATGGCATCCACGATCCTTACCGGCCCGCGTCGCGCCCCATTCTCTGGTCAAAGCCCCACAGGCCTTGTTGTGGCGCTGCATGGCTACGGCTCCAATGGCGATGATTTGATCTCGCTTGCCCCTTATTGGGAAAGGGGATTGCAGCATGTGCAGTTTAGCTCGCCCAATGCGCCCAGCCTTGTGCCAGGTTTTGGTGCTATGTATCAATGGTTCCCAATCGAAAGCATGGATCCGGTTCACCTTGCCAAAGGCGCCCGCGATGCGGCCCCTGTGCTGGAAGCTTTTCTTGAAGCCGAGATGGCCAAGTTTGGGGTGACCAAGGCGCAAACCGCCTTGGTAGGGTTCAGTCAAGGCACGATGATGGCTCTACAAGTGGGTCTCGCCTCCAAAGAGCCTTATGCCGGGATATTGGGCTATTCTGGTGCCTTGGTCGGCAATCCAGTCATTGCTTCTAAGCCACCTGTCTTACTGGTGCATGGCGATCAGGATGATGTGGTGCCGCTGGTGGCGAGCCAAATGGCACAGCAATTTCTAAAAGCTGCTGGTCTTGATGCGCGCCTACACGTCTCGCCACGCGCGGCCCATACAATCGCGATGGACGGTCTACAGCTTGGCGGTGCATTCTTGGCCCGCGTGCTTAAGGGCGCTTAGGCTGCATATGCTGAAGGCCTTTGGCGAGGGCGACGAATAAGAACCCCATAACCAAAAAACCTAGCCCTAATCCCAGTACATTCAGTCCGATCCGTTCGAGGCCATATTTGCCGACATCGAGGAAAAAGTAAGGATACCAATCTTCAAACCGCCCGCGCAGCAGCGCTGCACTGGTGTAGAGTAGCGGCCAAGCCAACCAGATGACTGCATGGCCAAACTTCACTTCGCGCTTGTCGGCAAATGAGAGCCACCAAACAAAGGTCAAGGTGGGCACCGCATAATGCACGCCCATATCGCCAATGAGAGTAAGGCCTGAAAGATTCCGTCCCCCGCTTAACAACAGGTGATAAACTAGGCCCATGGTCGTGATGTAGAAAGCGAGGGCCGCTAAAGCATGATCCGGGAAAATCTTGGACCCCTTTGGCGAGGTCGCAATCAAGCCCATGCTGACGGCAATCAAACCATTGGTCAGGATGGTGAAGTAACCGGTCAGCCGCCACAGGCTTTCGGCCACGCCCATGCCATCGCGCATGGTCCAACCAATGCTGATCCAGGATTGCAACATGAGGGCTGCACAGGTGAACAGGCACAAGAGGCCCGCACTGAGTTTGGCGGCTGTAAGTGGCTTTTGGGTCGACATGGCCCAGTCACTGGCAGAGCAACTGCATCGACACAAATCCATATCGCATATGACATGTTTTCTTTGCAGTGAATCGGTTACTGATACGATGCAGAGCAGGAGGAAGCCGTTTTCAACAGGCCACACCACACAAGTCTCGCCGTCGGCCACGCCGATCCAAAGCAGCTCGCTTCCATGAAAAAGGGAGGCGGAAATGCATATTGACCACCTAGAGCTGGCTTCTGCCCACCAACCGGTAAAAACCCAATCAAGTTTGGCCGGGTTTCCGGCTCTGGTTCTGAACGCCGATTATCGGCCTTTATCCTATTATCCTCTGTCGGTTTGGTCGTGGCAGGATGCGGTCAAAGCGGTCTATATGGACCGGGTCGAGGTCGTGGCCGAATATGATCAAGCCGTCCACAGCCCCAGTTTTGAGATGCGGCTGCCCAGCGTGATTTCCTTGAAGGAATATGTCCAGCAGGATCGCGCGCCAGCCTTCACCCGCTTCAATTTGTTTTTGCGCGACGGCTTTAAGTGCGCTTATTGCCATGCCACCGAGGATCTGACGTTCGACCATGTTGTACCCCGGTCCAAAGGTGGGAAGACAACGTGGGAAAACATCGTCACAGCCTGCTCCCCCTGCAATTTACGCAAGGGTGGTCGCAGCTTACGCGAAGCAGGCATGACACCCCGCAAGCCACCGCGCAGGCCAACCATGCATGAGCTGCAGGCTATGGGCCGCAAATTCCCGCCCCACCATTTGCACGAAAGCTGGGTCGATTGGCTCTATTGGGATGTGGTGCTGGAGGCCTGATCTAGCGCGCCTAACATCATTGTAATCTTGCCCCGGTTATAAAGCGGGATTTGCCCCTTTCGAGACGGACTTTAAGCTCCTATGTCGGAAGTCAGGCCACAATCAATCGGGGCTAAGGAATAAGTCGATGAAGCGCCCATTGGGACCAACCAGTGCGATTGCCCGCGAAACCTTGCGTCGAGGCATAGGGCGTGTGCGCGAAGCTGGCCCATTACTGCGCAAAGGTCGGCTGGCTGGGCTCGGCTTACTTGGCGTTTTGATCGGTTTTATACAAAGTGTTATCGAACTGGCGATGCGGGAAGCCTATGAAGCTCTCGACCGGCGTCATGAAGCGCAGATCAAAAAGGGTAGTGAACAGATGGGACGGCGACGCGAATGGCGCGAAGAGGATGACGAGGAGGACCGCAAGGTCTATAGACGCAAAATGGAAGACGCGCGCCGCCGCTTTGAACTTGAGATTCGTGCCGCGCGGGATATCCAGCGCGAACAACGCCGTGCCCAAGGGCGCACAAAAGCGGCTTGGACAGTTGCTTCCGTCGGGGCGGGCATTTTTCTAGCGGCCGTTATTGGCGATGTTTTGAATCCACTTGCCGGTATCGGCTTTGGTATCATGGTTGGTGGAGCCATTTCATGGATTGGCTCATTCTTCCTCAACCGCGCCCCAAAGCAAGTGGCCGGCGCGCCAGCTATTCCTGTGCCGCGCCGTCCTGAGATTGAAACACCCACCGTCAGTGAAAATGCGATGCCGCAGGGCCGTACAGAATTAGTGCAGCAGGTTTTGGCCGATGCAGCAAACGCGTTACGCGCGTTGGATGGCACGCTGTCACGCTTGCGCCACCCCGATTCTGTAGCTTCCGTCGCGCGTATCGTTGCGGTTGGCAACCGGCTGATGATGATGGTCGCGGCAAATCCTGAGAAGCTTGCCATCGCCCAGCGGGTTTTCACCTATTACTGCCCCGAGACTGTCAAAGTGGCCGAAGCTTTAGCGAAAATCGAATCTGATCCTGCGCCCGATATGGAACGTATCGCTGGAACGCAGACCATTTTGAAGAAGCTCGAAGTGTTGTTTGAGCGGACCGAGCTGGAGCTCAAAGCTGATGAAGGCAAGGAATTGGATATCGATCTGAAGCTATTGGACCAGTCGATCGAGTCTGACCTGCGCTATCAATAGGGCCGCTTCAGACCTTTTGGCAGACGGCAATCGCAACCCGGCACCCCGCCTTAATCACGGCTTCTAAGACGGGATGGCCAAATGCCTCCTTTGCGCCCTCAGCGATCGCTTGATCCTTGTGCGCGATCTCTTCGTCGCGGAACCTGCGGATCATGGCCGAAAGCTCAGGCTCGTGATCGCCTAACTCTTCGATCTGCTCACGATAATGGTCTTCGATCACTTCCTCGACGGCTGCAGTGCACGCGTGGGCGGCCTTCTCGCCCATGAGCGCCGTTACGACACCTAGGCCAAAGCCCGCCGCGCCCCAGATCGGAGCTAACAGGGTCGGGCGGACTTTGCGCTCAAGAAGCAATTTGTCAAAAGCGGCCTTATGCACGGCTTCATCGGCCTCTTGCTCAGCGAGTTGGGCAGCTATCTTGCGCGCGCCAGGTAGACGCGAGAATACGGCGCGCTGGCCTTCATAAATGCGGGTCGCGCCAAATTCGCCGGCATGATCAACCCGAAGCATCTCGGCGACGCGATCTTGTACAAAACGCCGACCGGGTGCAGCGGGGCGGCTCGGGCGGGCAGTGGCAGCGTCAGACATTTGATTTCTCCGTCAAACCGCGGGGATAGAAAACACTCAAGCCAGAATAGATGGCCAGTTTCAGCGAGATCAACATATTCCAACCCGCCATGGATAGTCCAAGGAATATCCAAGGGGCCTGATCACAGCCTTTTACCTGCATGGGCTGGTTCAAAGCACCTAACAAATCTGTTGGGATGGCACCACCCGTGCCTGCCGTACACGAAGGCAGACCGGGCCACCACTTATACTCAACCCCCATATGAAAGCCCGCAATGACCGCGCCGCCAACAAAGGCAAAGGTCAATAAGAGGTTGAGCGCGCGATTGGATAGCTCTGCCCCTTCCATGCGGCGGGCCACGAGAGCCAGTGCAGCGATAGCTGCCGCGATCCAATAGGCTTCGCGCTGGTGCAAACAAAGCGCACAAGGGGCGAGGCCGCCAAAACGCTCAAAGCCATGCGCAATGCCCAACATAGACAGGCTGGAGGCCAGAGCGATCCACGGCCATTGGGCCAAGATGAAGCTGAAGAAGGGGCGCAGTCGCATCATCCTGATATAGGCCGATCTTTAGACGTCGAACAGGTCAAGCCGCACGCGACACGCATGCGGCCTATTGTCCGAGCATATTGCCAAGCCAAGGCAGGTGCTCCTGCACCAGCGTTACCGCAAAACCGGCACCCGCAAATAAGCCCCAAATCATGACCGCCAAAAAAATTGACCAAGCCAAACCCAACAAGCTTCCCGCAAGTGTAAACAGTCCATCGGTTTGCAAAAGACCCACGGCGATCAGGGTAATCGCAAGGGATGGGATGGTGTTGGTGATGGGCAGCATGATGGTAATTGAGGCAATCGCACAAATGGCCCCAACCAAGCGCTCGGCCCAACCACGCGCTAAGAAAGTGAAACGCGGTTTGGAAAACACAGTTGTCCAGCGCAAGCGCTTATCGGCAAAGTCAGCAATCGATTCAATCCAAGCTGACTTCGCCCGTGCTTCTAGGGCGCGTTTGGGCAGCCAAACTTCTTTCGCACCAAAGGCCATTTGTATGGCCAGCAAGAAGATGGGGATGGCAATCACCTGCGCACCGGGTAATCCCGGCACCAAACAAGGAATGGCAAACAACAAGATCAAAAGGCCAAAGGCGCGTTCGTCGAGCTGATCAACAATATCGCCAACCGATGCTCCATCAGGTCCTGCAACTTTTTTGAGGCTAACGATGACGTCGATAAAACTGGCGGGCGGCTCTTGCGCGTCAGACGCGGGGGCAGGGGCAGATGTCATGGGCTGTCTATACGCCGCGCCTCGCCGATTGCCAATGAGTCTCAGCCTTGGACAGCACGCGCTCTGACTTTTGCAGCGCTACCTTGCAGGAAGTTGCAGAAAATCCGATTGCATTCACGGGCAAGCCCGTTTAGGAACTGCCCTCCCAACCGTGCCCCGGTGGTGGAATTGGTAGACGCGCTGGACTCAAAATCCAGTTCCGAGAGGAGTGTCGGTTCGAGTCCGACCCGGGGCACCAGTGGTTTTTCCACAAGTTTGCCGACTTCTCTGGGCCTGTGAATTGCGTGGCAAACCCATCCGTGCGCGCGCAAACTCCGCACAATTTGACTAAAACCCCACCCATTTCCGCAAGCTAAATCTAAGGCTTTGCTGCGACGATAGGGCGTCACAGGAGGGCGCGATGGATGTTTCGTCATTGATGAATGCTAAGATGCAAGCTCAAGCTGCCCAGTTACAGGTGGCGGCTCTGCGCGCGGTTCAAGAAACGCCAGGCCAAGAGCGGGCGCTCTCGACCTTGTCGCAAGCCATTGTTCAAACACAAGATGCCTTTGCGCTCAGTGCCGCAAAAGCCATTAGCGGCATTGATATCCGGGTCTAGCTCTTCTTTTGGCCCGGCGCAGGTGGTGGGTTGGAAACGTCCACCCCAGCGGTCGCGAGCGCATTTTCAAGCTCTTCTTGATTAAAGCCTGAGACCAATTTGCCATTGATCACAAAGCCGGGTGTGCCACCAATGTTGAGGCTTGTGGCCTGTTCGCGCATGCCTGTTAGGGTTGCCTCGACTTGAGGCTTCTCCATATCAGCTTTCAGCTTCTCCACATTCAATCCGATTGATGCGGCAATCTGGAAGATTTGTTCTGGATTAAGGTCGCCTTGTGCCGTCATCAGCGCATTGTGCATCGGCAGATATTTGCCCTGGTTATGGGCCGCGATCGCTGCTTTAGCCGCGATGGTGGAGTTCTCCGACAGAATTGGCAGTTCCTTGAAGATGACGCGTATGTCTTTGCGCGTTTGCATCAGATTAGCGACCCAGCCTTGGGCTGCGTGGCAAAAGCCACATTTATAATCGAAGAACTCGATGACTGTGATTTTGGCATTGGCTGGACCAAAGCTGAATTGGGCATGCTCGCTCTTCAAGGTCTTGAAAGCCGCAGCGACCTTTTCATTCTGAATGCGAGCTTGCTTGGTCTCGAACGCCCGTTGGGCTTCGAGTAGAATTTCGGGATTTGCAACCAGTTCGTCGCGGATCAGAGCGCGCACCGCCGCTTGCTGCTCTGCCGTCAGCGCTTTCAGTACATCGGAATTGACTGCGCCGGGCGTAACTTGGGCTGCAGTCGCCTTTGCTTCGCCGCTCTCAGCCGCTTTGTCAGCTGGTTTTGTGCAACTGGCGATACTAAAGGCCGCAACAGACAGGGTAAGAAACGAAACAAAGGTGTGAGGGCGCATCTGCGGCTCCAAGAAACAAGATTGAATTTGAGCGTGTTTTTACACTCTAACTCTTAATGTTTTGCATGCGTTGCCGCATGGTTATGGTCGTGAGTCTGATCTTCCAGTTCAATCACCCGCAAAAGTTCAGGCTTCGTCTCAGAGGTAGCCACTTTGGACGCCAAAGGTGCTTCAGGCAGAAGCGTTAGGGGACGAGGATCATTGCCCCGCCGACCTGCTTTGGTAACCATGGGCAAAGTGATTGTCGAAATATCAAAGGCCCGCCGCCATTCCGGCGTTGCACGCACCAAATTGCGCATCGCAAGGTCTGAGAAACGGTGCGCCCGCAGCATATCACCGAGGTTATAGGCTTCTTCCGCGGTGGCTAGGCGGGCAAGGCCCACTTGCCCATTTCGGTCCGCCACGACTGCCAATTGGTTCCACGCGAAAGCGTTTGTTGGTTCAAGACGCAAGGCTGAGCGCAAGCGGGCTTCGGCTTCTGCCCGTAGTTCCGGCCGCTCAGTCGCCAGAAGCGAGCGGGCAAGACCAATCAACAACAAGGACTCATTTGGGGCCAAAGCAACCGCGCGCCGGTTTGGCTCAATCGACTCTTCAGCCTTGCCATTTTCATAATAGATTTGCCCCAAAAGCTCGTAAAAGAAGGGGTTTTCAGGTTGTTCTGCGATGAGTTTTTGGGTCTCTCGCACTGCCGTTGTCATATCGGGTGCGCGGAAGGCGGCCACCGCACGGGCGTAACGTGCATATATCGACTGATCTGAGGCAGGATATTTCACAAAGGTTCGCGCGGGTGTGTAGAGAAAGGCTTGGATTTTCGCCTGCATCATTTTCAACCGGTCAATG
>NZ_JADCBK010000005.1 GCF_020253525.1 Aquidulcibacter sp. | reverse complement strand
CTCCTGCCCTTATCCCAAGGGCAAAAGCCGAACCCCCGGAGGGCTTTTCCTCGCGGGGCTATAGGTGTTGGGTGTCATTCAAAGAAACGATGTCATCCCGGACGGCGCAGCCGATCCGGGACCTCCTGCCGCAAAGTCCAACGAGGTCCCCGCTCTCCACTACGTTCCGGCGGGGATGACATCGTGGGGGTGAGGTCGCCCACCACCGCTTCAAACCATCAAACATTCACCCACCAAAATAAATCCGACCGGTTTCAGAGACCCAATATTAATCCAAATGTAGTAGGAGGCAGGAGGAGTTTTTACGAGTATAGAGCCTTGATACGTCCTTACGCGCTGCAGAAGCACTTCGCCAATGTCCGGCAAGAAGCACCCGTCATCGTGATGATGATTGTGCTGGCAGGGTGCACATTTGCCATTGCTACCCATCATTTATGGCCTCTGGTCTGGGTCGTAGCCTTTTTGGCGCTCTTTGCTGTTGATACGTGGTTTGCTGGCCGGCTTGTTCGCAGCGGCCGCGATCATTTGCGCACCACGCGGGCTGCGGTTCAGTTCGGGGCGATGTGTGGGATCACGGTTTGCGGCTTTATGATCGCTCCGATTGCTATGATCGCATCGGGTGATTTAGCTTTGGCTATTGCGGCGACAGCCATGCTTGCGGCTTCTGCGACCCGGGCTACTGGGGTTTTGTCGGTCTCGCGCGTTTCTGGGGCGATGACCCTTGCACCGTTTCTGGTGCTGCCAATTCTCAGCTTGTGGCACCCATTCATGGACCACAGGGCCTATCCGGAGTTCAGCCATTATGTTGCCTGTTTGGCCGCCATTTGTGGCCTAGGCTATATTGTTTTCTCGTGGCGAGCCCGCGATGTGGTTGAACGCAAGCTAGAGCGCGCCCGTAAAGAGGCCTTGGTGCAAGGCCGCGCCGCCGCCCGCGATGCGATGATCTCTAAGCTGATGTTCAAACACACCAGCATGCGGGCCGCCCTTTTTGATACCAAAGCCCGCTTTATGGCGGTCAATGATGCATGGCTGGGTGCGGTCCAACTGAGCGAACAGGATTTGTTGGGCAAAACCATGGCCGAAGCCATGCCCTCGGCTAAACAGGATTGGCATGATGCCATCACTTTGGCGCTGACGGGTGTGAGCAGCCAAAAGTCTGCCGACCACCGCATCCGCGCGGATGGCGCGGAGGTTTATCTCGATTGGGAAGTCCACCCTTGGTACACGCCCGAGGGCAAGATTGGCGGTGCGATTGGCTATGCCCAGGACGTCACCGAAGTCTTTTTGGTGCGGGCGGATGAAAAGGCGAAACAAGAACGCCTCACCGTGATGATTGCCCGCGCCCAAGAGGCGCTGGATGAAAAGCGCAAGCTGCTCGAAGAGATTTGCGGGCCAGAGGTCTTAAGCCTCCCACGTAGTCAGCCCTCTTGGCATGCTAAATTGGAAAGCTTGAAAGAGCCTTTGGATGTGTCGGGCGAGCAAGAACCGGAAAATCAAAGTGCAGGGCAATTGCTGGCCGGCTTTGAGCGCGTCTTGAGCGATATTGACCAGCGCGACCATTTATTGGCCACCGCCGTGCAGCAATTGAGCGAAGCACGTCAAAATGCAGAAATTGCCAGCCAAGCCAAATCGCAATTGATGGCAAACGTCAGCCATGAATTGCGAACGCCGCTCCACGCGATTTTGGGCTATACCGAAATGCTGATTGAGGATGCCGAGCAAGATGGCCGTCAAGATGCTGCCCGCGATGCCCGCAAAGTGCAGGATTCCGCCCACCATTTGTTGAAACTGATCAACGAAATTCTCGATCTTGCCAAGATTGAGGCGGGCAAAATGGAAATCACGCAAGAGCCGGTCAATCTGAATGATCTGGCCGATGAAGTCTTACAAAGCTTAGGCCCATTGGCGAAAAATCGCGGCAATCACTTGATCCTCAATGCCCCCAGCGAGCCGATCATCGTGCTGACAGATGGGTTCCGCTTACGCCAATGCTTGATGAACCTGATTTCCAATGCGATCAAATTTACCCAGGATGGGCAGGTCGCGGTCTCGTTTGAGAAAAAGGGCGCACCGACTGGACGCACCCATTATGACATCAAGGTAAGCGACACAGGCATTGGCATGTCCGATGAGGCGCAAGCCCGTTTGTTCGAACCCTTCCAGCAAGGCGACGGCTCAGTCACCCGCGTCTATGGTGGAACAGGTCTTGGCCTCGCCCTCACCCGCGAAATGATGCATCTCCTCGGCGGGACAGTTACCGTCTCCAGCCAAGTTGGGACGGGATCCACCTTTACCCTGTCTTTGCCCGGTAAAGGCCTGCAGGCCAAAGATGTCGATGTTCACATGATTGCGGAAGATTCAGCCCCACTGATCCTCGTGATTGATGATGACGAAGTCAGCAATACGCTGGCGCTGCGCGCTTCTCAGAATTTAGGTCTCAATAGCGCTATGGCGGCAACGGGCAGTTCTGCGTTGGCCTATTTGGCAAACCGCAAGGTCGATCTGATTGTCCTAAACCTCGAACTTCCCGATATGGACGGCTATGCGTGCCTTGCTGCCTTGCGCGCAAATGCCGATTTGAACGACACGCCAATCGTTGTGATTGCTTCCGATGACGACCAGCGCAAATCGATCGCGCTTGGCGCGCAGGAACATTTCATGAAGCCTATTTTGGGATCTGTTTTGGGTGCCGCCATTGCGCGCTTGATCCGTCCCAAGACCGAGAGCGCTGAAGCCGAGATGATTGAGTTGCCACGCTATCGCCAATGGAAGGTGGGGTCGTGACCCATCAGATAGACAGAGACCTAGTCAATCATGCGCAAATCATGAGACGGCTAAACGGAAAGTAACAGGGGACAGTCATGCAAAGAATTTTGCTGGCAGAAGATCATGACGACAATCGCGAAATGCTGATGCGTCGCCTGACACGCGCCGGGTTTGAAGTTCGCGGCGCTAGCGATGGCCAAGATGCCGTCAACCAAGCGCTGACTTGGAAACCTGATCTTGTGCTGATGGATGTTTCCATGCCGATTATGTCCGGGCTCGATGCGACCCGGCAGATACGCGAAAAGCTGGGCGCGACGATCAAAGTTATCGCGCTGACAGCCCATGCCATGAATGAATCGCGCGAAGCCTGTTTTGAAGCCGGATGTGATGCCTTTGCCACCAAGCCGGTCGATTGGCCGCATTTGATGGATGAAATGGCACGCCAGTTTGAGGGGAAGTCTATGTCATGAACGAAGACCTCCAAAACCAATTCGCCAACACAAACATCCTGATTGTCGATGATATGCAGGACAATATTGATGTATTGGCGCGTCGGCTGCGCAATCGCCAGGCGACGATTTACGAAGCCAGCGATGGCACCGAGGCACTAGATATCTTGTCGGTTTCGCCCATCGACATCATTCTCCTCGACGTGATGATGCCAGGTCTAAGTGGCCTCGATGTCGTGAAGAAGATCCGGACCAAAAGGTCTGCAGCAGCTTTGCCGATCATCATGGTATCGGCGCGCACAGACCAAGCGATGATGGTGGAGTGCTTGCAAGCGGGTGCCAATGATTATGTCACTAAGCCTGTTGATTTTCAGATCGTCAGCGCCCGGATCGCGACCCATTTGGGTATTCGCGAAACCTATCGCGCGGCCCTGAGGGATCGGTCGAAACATATTGGTATCGCCGAAGAAAGCCGGGTCCGCTTGGCGGAGGCAGAAGCCAAGCTCGCAAGCCTAAGCGGCAAGGGCTAAAGCCTTTAGGCATCAGCCCTTGTAGTCATGCCAGTGTCCCGTGCCGTCTAACAGCTGAAGTCCTGCCGCTGACTCTTGCACATAGGGCAGGTCTAAAGGTGCTTTGAAGGCCCCACCGGGCACGTCGAGAACATAGGTCGGCTGGGCAAGTCCGGTTAGGGTGCGACGTAGACCCCGCATGAGCTCTTGGCCTTTGGCTATCGGCAAGCGGAAGTGACCGGTACCAGGGGCAAGGTCTGGATGATGCAGATAATAGGGCTTCACCCCAAGGGCGACGAAACCACGCATCAGCTCCTGCAACACATCCAAACGGTCGTTCACCCCGCGGAGCAAGACCGATTGGCTAACCAAACTAATTCCTGCCTCACGCATCCGACCGATGGCTTCTTGAGCCGCTGGCGTGAATTCGCGTGGATGATTGGCGTGGATCGCCACCCAAGTTGCTACGCCTTCAGCCCGCAAAGCTTGGACGAAATCTTCGCGCACCCGCTCGGGTGCCACCACCGGCACGCGCGTGTGCCAACGCAGCACTTTCACATGGGCAATGGCAGCTAAGGCTTGTGTCAAATCCCGCGCGCGGCGGGGTGACACCATGAAGGGGTCGCCACCGGTCAAAATCACTTCGAAAATCTGTGGTCGGGCGCGGATGTACTCCAAGGCCTGATCGAGATGATCGCCTACCAAAGCCTCACCACCTGGCCCCACCATTTCTCGTCGAAAGCAGAACCGGCAATAGACTGGGCACGCAGACACCACTTTCAGAAGCACCCGGTCTTCATAGCGATGGACAAGACCCGGCAAAGGCGAAAAGGCCGCATCATCAATCGGATCGGCGCTCTCTTGCGGCGTTTGAACCAATTCGAGGGTTTGTGGGATGAATTGTGCGCGGATCGGGTCTTGGGGGTCTTCTCGGTCGATCAACCCCAACATGGTCGGCGTCACTGCGACCGCATAGCGCGCCGCGACAGCTTCTAGGCCTGCGGCAGCCTCAGGCGCTATGAGGCCACGGGCCTCTAAGTCTGCGATTTTCGTGCTGGTGGCTTCGGCTTGGGTGGGGGGCAGAAGCGCTCTAATCTTTGCCGGTGGAGCCAAAGCCGCCTGTTCCCCGTGCCGTTTCGTCGAGCTCTTCAAACTCCATCCAGCCAATTTGCGTGATGGGGGCAATCACCATTTGGGCAATCCGATCCCCGCGATGGATGCGGAAACCTTCCCAGCCGTGGTTGATCAAGATCACACCGACTTCGCCGCGATAATCGGCATCAATCGTGCCTGGGCTGTTGAGACAGGTGATGCCGTTCTTGAGGGCGAGGCCTGAGCGGGGCCGGACTTGCGCTTCATAGCCCGGTGGCAAAGCAATCGAGAGGCCGGTTGGAATGAGCGCCCGTCGCCCAGGCAAAAGGTCTATATGGCCGCCCTCGGGTAAAGCTGCGCGCAAATCCATGCCCGCAGACTGGCTGGTTTCATAGGTCGGCAAAGGCAGATCGCCGAAGTGCGGCAGCTTTTTGACGGCAACCAAAGGGCGAACGGCCTCGTTCGCGTCTGAAGGCGTTGCGGGCGCACGGGTCGAGAACGGCTTCAACATCCTAGGTCCTTTACGGGGCACTTGCGCGGGGCAAGCGGGTCAACAAAATCCAAGCGGCCGAAAGGCCAATGGGCTTAGCTCAAACCGGTAGCCAGATTCGGCTGAACGGTCGGCTCAAATCCATAATGCTTCAGCCAGCGAACATCGGCAGCAAACATATCGCGCAGGTCTGGGATGCCATATTTCAGCATGGCCAAACGGTCGATACCCATACCAAAGGCAAAGCCCTGATACTGCTCTGGATCAATGCCGCAGGCGCGCAACACATTAGGATGCACCATGCCGCAGCCCAAAATCTCCAGCCAGTCAGAACCCGTGCCAATCTTAAGCGCCCCGCCCGAACGGTCACAGCGGACGTCCATCTCGGCTGAAGGCTCGGTAAAGGGGAAGTGGTGCGGGCGGAAACGTACATCCACATCGTCGATCTCGAAGAAGGCGCGCATGAAGTCCATCAACACGCCCTTCAAATGGCCCATATGAACCCCGTCTTCGATAACGAGGCCTTCAATCTGGTGGAACATAGGGGTGTGGGTCTGGTCGGAATCGCAGCGATAGGTTCGGCCCGGGGCGACAATGCGGATGGGTGGTTTTTGGCTCAACATCGTGCGCACTTGCACGGGGCTTGTATGGGTGCGCAGCAACATGCGCGATCCGTCCTCTTTCTCCTCGAAGAAGAAGGTGTCATGCATATCGCGGGCAGGATGTTTGGGCGGGAAGTTCAATGCCGTGAAGTTATGGAAATCGTCTTCTACGTCTGGGCCTTCAGCAATCGCAAAGCCCATATCGGCGAAAATGGTTTGCACCTCTTCAAACACCTGCATGATCGGATGGATTTTGCCGCGCCGCTCGGGCCGCACGGGCAGGGTCACGTCAATCCGCTCTGCCAAGAGGCGCGCGTCGAGGGCGGCTTGGGCCAGCGCTTCTTTCTTAACGGCAATCGCATCACTCAGGCTTTGCTTCAAGCCGTTGACCAAGGGGCCAAAAGTCTGGCGCTCCTCCGGGCTCATGCCGCCCATGCCTTTGAGAAGCTCTGACACGCTGCCCTTTTTACCAAGGGCATTCACGCGCACCAGTTCAACAGCCGCTTCATCTTGGGCGGCATCCAATTGGGCAAAAAGCTCGCGGGAGAGAGTTTCAATATCAGTCATGACACGGTCCTAGCGGATTGGACGCTTAAATGGGAGGGGGGTGGCGCAGGTGCTTGGCCCAAACCTCACAATAATGTGCACGATCCTGCCGCTGACAGGGCCG
>NZ_JADCBK010000049.1 GCF_020253525.1 Aquidulcibacter sp. | reverse complement strand
TCGGGCGATTTGTCGCGTCAAGTCCAGATTTCCTTCGGAAATCTGCCGCGGAGCGGCGCGAAGCGGACTTGACCCGTCAAATCGCCCACAAACAATCGAAGTTGGCCTTTGGTGTAGGCAAAGCCTGCACCAAAGCCTTCCAGAACAAAATAACTACAAGCTATGTCATCCCCGATGGCGTCAGCCATGTCCCAGACCTTGTGCCGCACAGTCCCACAAGGTCCAACCTCTCACGCCCTCGCAGAAATCTTTTGTGACGCATTCAAGAGAAGGGCTTTGGTGAACGCATCGGTATCGAACACCGAATACCATCCCTGTGGCTCGTGCGGCGGATCGCCGACATAGGCGGTTTCTTTCGGCTTCATGCGATAGTCGGCGTGCAAGGCGCGGCCTTCCCCACCCCAAGCCCAGAAATTAATGCCGGCAATCTCGCCGCCGCGCTGATGGCTCTCCAGCAAGGACTTGATGATCAGATCATAAAATTGATCGCGCCATTTTGTTGGGGTGCCAGCCTCATAAGAGGCTTCATCACGGGGGAATCCAAATTCTTCGATGACGAGCGGCTTTTTAAGCGCATTGGTGATGGTAACCGAATTGGCAATATAGGCCGTGGTTTCTTTTGCCACCGTTGGGAAGCTGCCCTCCAAATCCTTAGGGTCGGCCCACGACCAATTCTGCGGCCAGATATGGGCCGTCGTATAGTCGATGTTGGGGCTGTCCTGGGCTGTTTGGGTCAAAGCCAGATCGTCATTGCAACCCTTAGGACCTTCATGTCCAACACAGACCAGATGGTTCGGATCGAGCGATTTAATCAAAGCGGCCGAGCGGTCGATCCAGCCCTTATAGGCCTTAAAACGTTTGGCAATGATCTCATCTGTCCCACCCGGTCGCGGCTCATTGCATAATTGCCACGACATGATCGTTGGATCATCCTTATAGGCCTTTTTGGTAACACTATTGGTACGTGTCACCAAGCTTCTGACATAGGCCTCATATTTGGCGAGGGCAGCTTGGTTTTCATAAAATTGCGAGACAAAATCAGGGAAGGCAGGCCAAGGATGGGCCGGATCATTCATGTCGATATAGCTGCCCCCATTGGTCCAGGCCTCATAGGTTCCAAGCCCGCCCGACCATTCCCAGAAATTGGTCAGATAAAGGATGGCTGTCATGCCGCGCTCGGCCAGAAGTGCAAGCGCCTTGTCCAAGCCTTGGAGAAGGCTTTCGTTCAAAGCCCCGTCCGGGGTTTGGAAAGCGGGGTTCAGAGAGTTTTTGAGGGGGGAAAGTTCCGAGGAAGCCAAGAGGCGCAAATTGGTGATGCCAAGCTGTGCCATCGCATCGAGCTCTCGTTCAAGTCGACCGGGATTGCCAATTGCTGGATCGGGGGAGGCGGCATAGGCCGCATACCAAAGATTGGCCCCGACATAATAATAGGGCTTGCCCTCTTTGATAAATTGTTGGCCCTTGGTGGTGATGAAATCTTGTTTGGCGCTGGAAGAAGGGCTGCAACCAGCCAAACCAACCGCCGAAAGACCAGCCAGCGTCAGGCCTGCCCCGGCCAGTCCAAGCGACACTTCTCGACGATTTACCATACCGATCTCTCCACAAATCACCCGTGAGGACTAAATGTATGGGCAATAAAAACAGCGCTGTCAATTTAGCTCGACGGAGCGCAGGTGCGTGAGCGGGGCGGCCTAGTTTCTTACCCTGAAGTCGGCGAGTGAAATCTTGAGGCGTTTGACTTTGTCGTAAAAGGTCTTGCGTGGCAGGCCCAACGAGGCGATGGTTTTTTGGATATCGCCGCCTGTTTCTTGCAAGGTTTGCTCGATAAAGGCCTTCTCAAACTCTGCCACACGCACTTTCAACCGATCGGTCGTGGAGGGTTGTTCAGCGCGCGATGCGGGAAGCTTACCATCCCAAAGGCCCAAGACATTTTGCTCGGCGAAACTCTGTAACTCTCGCACATTTCCGGGCCAATCATGGCTTCTTAAATGGCGATAGACCTCCGGAGTTAGGGCAGGCGGTTTGCGGCTGTAGCGCTTTGCCGCTTGATCTAGGAACAAACTGTAGAGGAGGGGGATGTCTTCGCGTCTTTGTCGCAAGGGGGGTATTTTCAAGGTCAGACTATTGAGGCGGAAGAGCAGGGTTGGGAAGAAACTCCCTTCCTGCACCCGTTCGGTCAGTTGGCTGGAGCTAGCGGCCACAACACGCGCATCAAAGGGGCGTGACTGATGGGCACCCAGTGGCGTGACTTCGCGCACTTCTAAGGCCCGATGCAGCTTTTGTTGCACCTTCATGGGGGCCGCATCAATGGCGTCTAAGAAGAGCGTGCTTTTGTGCGCCAATTCAAGCCGGCCAACGCGGGTCTTATAGGCAGCTGGATAAGCCCCTTGGGCGACGCCAAACAATTCCTCATCAAGCAAAGCGTCTGGCAGGGCCCCACAGTCAATGGTCACCATTTGCCGCCGACTGCGGTTGCTTTGTGCGTGCAACATGGCTGCGACGAGGCTTTTGCCTGTGCCTGTCTCGCCTTCAATCAGAACGTCGACATCAATCTCAGCCACTTGCGCGATCGTTCGGCGTAAGGCTGTGATTGCACCCGAAGATCCATAAAGCGGACCGCCTTCGACACCATCCTGCCGCAAGTCGCGCAGGTGTCGGACTTCCAAAGTCAGAGCGCGACGTTCAAGCGCGCGCTGGGCAGTCAACACCAATTGTTCGGGTAAAAACGGCTTGGACAAAAAGTCATAAGCACCTTGGCGCACGGCATTGACCGCAGTGGCAATGTCGGCATGACCAGAGACCAGAATGATAGGCACTTCGGGGTCAATTTCCTTGACCCTGCGAAAAAGCTCAAGGCCATCCATGCCGGGCATCCGAAGATCGCAGACGATCACGCCATCAAAAGTATCCGAAAAGGCCAAAAGCCCTGCTTCAGCCGAGTCAAAGGCGCGGACATTAAAGCCTGCAAGTTCGAGGGTTTGGCGATGCGCTGCGAGGACATCGGCCTCATCATCAATGAGGAGAATGGTGTCAGGATTCGAGGACGTCATTGGGCTGGCCGCAATCGCATGATAAAGGCGGCCCCTTGCTTGGGGTTAGCGGCGATAAGCTCGCCACCAAAGTCGGCCATGATGTCGCGCGAAATCACAAGGCCCAGGCCCAATCCATCGCGCTTGGTTGTTGAGAAAGGCTGAAACAGGCTCGCCCGTGTCTCGGCTGACAGACCCGGCCCATTGTCAGCAAGGGTAAGCTCTACAAAGCCATTAGCCAGCGCAATCGATAGGTTGATCTCAACGCCCTGCTGTCCGGCATCTAAGGCATTGGCCATCAGATTGACGAGCACTTGCTCAAGTCTGACAGCCTCGGCCTGCACCAAGGCATCGTCTTTGGGCAGCTGAATAGTGGCATTTAGCGTTGCGATACGATCCCGCAGCAAGAGGAGAGCACCCTCAATCACGTTGCTGAGGCTGACGGCGGTCATGGCTCCGGTTGCCTTGCGCGCAAAGCCCAAGAGTTCGGCCGTGATGGTGCCGATGCGCGTGGCCAAGCCAATCACCCGATTTAAGTTGTCGCGCGCTTCATGTGTTTGGCCACGATCAAGAAAGGTGACCGCATTGCTGGTATAGGCGGATATCGCAGCCAGTGGCTGGTTGATCTCATGGCCGACGCCCGCCGCAATTTGGCCGAGGGCTGCGAGCTTATTGAGTTGCACCAATCGCTCGCTCATCTCGCGCTGTTGAATGGCAAGGTTGCGCTCTGCTTTAAAGGCGGCACTGCGGCGCAGATAAACCATGGCGAGTCCAAGCGCAAACAAAGCGAGTAGGCTTGCGAGCACGCTGACCCGACTAGAAAAAACGGCTGCCCTGATGCTGTCCTGGGTTGCCGTTAACACATGTAATTGCCAGTCATTGGTCAGCTGCTTCACCGCTTCGGCATATTTTTTAGACGTGATGTCCGCCGCATCTGGTCTACCTATTTCGCCTTGCTGATAGAGCGGTAAGACTTCCAGCGGATTGGTTCCGTAATCGAGGTCCCGCAGCATTTTGCTTTGGATGGCTTGGCTCAAGGGTTGGACCGTCTTGAACCGCCAGTCGCGATTGCTGGTAATCAGAATGACGCCGTTGGAATTGGTGGCAAAGACTGTCACACCTGCCTTGCGCCACTCGGCTTCCAGATTATCAAATTCAACTTTCGAGACAATCACGCCAATGGGTCTGCCACCGGATTGAAGTTGGCGGGCGATATAGAGGCCGGGGCGGCGCGATACCGTGCCCAGTGCAAATTGCTCGTGATGTCCGTTGCGCATGGCTTCGCGGAAATAAGATCGGAAACCATAATTCTGACCGACAAAGGTCTCTGGTCGCTGCCAATTGCTCGACGCCAAAGTCAGGCCTTGGGTATCAAGAAGATAGATAGCGGCAGCCCCCATGTCGCGACTAAGGGCTTCAAGCTTCCGATTGAAAGCATCCAGCCGCTGACCATTCTCGCCGGCTAAGACGGCACGCGCATCGGCATCCTGCGCCAACACAAGGGTCGCTAAACGAAACCGCTCATGCTCGCTCTCGAGAGCCGACGCCAGAAGCTCGGCCGACACATTGCCCCGCTGACCTGCTTCAGCCAAGGCCCGGTTGCGCGCGATGGTATCGGAGACCACAAAGCTCGCCACAATCAGCAAGAGGCCCGCAATAGTCGCCGCTGCCAGGAGGAATCTTGATGCGGGTCTGTTCATCCTAGCACGCCCCAAATCACATTGGCCCTTGGATCTTTGGTGGCGGAAAAACGCACATTTTGCAATGATCTTGTGTGATAAACCGCACAATTATTCAGGGGAAAACAGCTAAGCCCATAAATTCAAATTAGTTTATTTTTGGCCGTTTAAATTTTACCTCTCCAGAGATTTTGGCTAAATTTCCGTCAATAAGAATGGCAACAAGCCGCTCGATAAACAGATGGGGAAATGCCGTGGCGATCAGCCAACCGATAGCGACAGGACCGAGCGCCACCGCGACGAAGCCAGTGGCTTGGTATCAGCAACTTTACACCCAAGTGGTGATTGCTGTTGTCCTTGGCATTGCCATTGGCGCAATTTTCCCGACCTTTGGCGCGAGCCTAAAGCCTCTTGGTGATGCCTTCATCAATTTAGTGAAGATGATTATCGCCCCTGTGATCTTCCTGACCGTGGTGACGGGCCTGGGCGGCATGTCGCATGTCAATAAGATTGGCAGCGTTTTTGGTAAGGCATTGGCCTATTTTCTGGCCGTCTCAACCTTTGCTCTCGCGATTGGATTGGTTGTTGGAAATCTTGTTCAGCCCGGCGCTGGCATGAATATTGATCCCGCGACATTGGATGGAAAGCTGGTTGAGAATTACACAGAGCGCGCGCACGAACAAAGCCTCTTGGGCTTTGTGATGAACATCATTCCAAAGACGCCAATCAGTGCCTTGGCCGAAGGCGAAATCCTACAAGTCCTGTTGATTGCGGTTCTGACCGGGATCGCCATTGCCGCTGTGGGTGAGCCCGCCCAGCCACTATTGAATGTGTTGGAGGCCGCAAACCAAGTTGTCTTCAAGCTGGTTCATATGCTGATGAAACTGGCGCCCATTGGTGCGTTCGGCGCGATGGCCTTCACGATTGGCAAGTTCGGTGTGGCGAGCCTTGTTAGTCTCGGTTCGCTGATTGTGACTTTCTATGTCACGTCGCTTTTGTTCGTGATCATTGTCTTGGGCCTGATCGCACGGCTGGCTGGCTTCTCCATCTTCCAACTGGTTCGCTACATCAAGCAAGAACTCTTGCTCGTCCTTGGCACATCTTCGTCGGAAGCGGCCTTGCCGACTTTGATGGAGAAACTTGAACGGGCAGGGTGCCGGAAAGAAGTGGTCGGGATAGTCCTGCCCACGGGCTATTCCTTCAATCTGGACGGCACCAACATCTATATGACCTTGGCAGCGACCTTTATCGCCCAAGCTGTCGGCATCGACCTATCCCTGCATGACCAGCTTTTGTTGATTGGCGTAGCGGCGATCAGTTCCAAAGGGGCAGCCGGCGTCACCGGTGCTGGGTTTGTGATTTTGGCCGCGACCTTGTCGGTTGTGCCCAGTGTACCTGTAGCTGGCATGGCGCTGATCCTTGGCATCGACCGCTTCATGAGTGAGTGCCGCGCTTTGACCAACCTCATGGGCAATGCGGTCGCAACCATTGTGGTGTCGCATTGGGAGGGAGCCTTGGACAAAGACATGTTGGCCGAAGCCCTCGCAGGGGCGGGCACACAATCATCTGATCCAACCTAGGGGATCATTGAGATAGGATCACATAACGCAGAAATTTGGGACCCATGGGGTCGAAGCTACATCCAAGTAAAAACACGTTAGGGGCAGGAAAGCTATGAAGACCACGCAAATCTTATTGGGAACAACCGCGCTTGTTTGGGGCCTGGCTGGCCTAGCTCACGCTCAGACGGCATCAGCTCCTGCAAATCCAAATGCGGAGCCGGCGCAAGAAGTTGAGACCATTATTGTGGTCGGCAGCCAAATTCGGGGTGCGTCCACAACGGCAGCTTTGCCCGTCGCGGTATTTAACCAAGAAGAGATCAAGACGACTGGGGCCGTCAATGGTGATGATCTCCTTCGCACCATTCCGCAAATGGGCGACGTATTGGTAAGCCCAGCCAATAATGCGCAGACTTCGAACTCTGCGCGCGGTGATGTGAATTCGATCAATCTGCGGTCTTTGGGTGTGGGCAACACGCTCGTCTTGCTCAATGGTCGGCGGATTGTGCAACACCCAACCAGTCAGGGGACATCCGATACCGGTACGGTGCCGGTTCTCACCTATAATTCCAACGCGATCCCGGTTTCAGGTTTGGAACGATTAGAAGTCTTGCTTGACGGGGCGGCAGCTATCTATGGCGCAGATGCGGTCGCCGGTGTGGTCAATACTGTCACCCAAAGCAACTTCAATGGCTTGAAGATTGACGCCCAATATGGTGCGGCCGAAGGCACGAATTTGCGCGAATTCAACCTTGGCATCTTTGCCGGGAAGGACTTTGATCGTGGCAATATTTCTCTGTTTGTGGATTATACTGACCGCACCGCCTTGCGTGCTGAAGATCAAGAATTCACCAAGACCGACAATCTGCGCAGCTTCTTTGTGGACGAGGCTGATTTTGCCAGCAGCTTAACGCCCGACGCCCGAAACACACGAGGTCCATGGGCTAATTTGGCGGTTGTTGCGGGTCCTGGGATTATTCGTCGAGGCACGGTTGCCCTTACAACCGCCGCAGGTGCTTTCAGCATCCGGCCAACCACCATTGCCGGCTGCTCGGCCACTTTAACGACAAATGCTGGCATCTGCATTGGCTCTGGCGCGTTGACCTTTAATACAGTTCAACGCGAACTACGCTTTGATACCGCTCCTGGCACGACCATCACGCCCGACACCCAGCGTATCAATACGATGCTGACGGGTCATTTTGATATCAGCGAAAATCTGACCGCCTTTGGTGAGCTCGGCTTCTATCAGGCGACGACAACGCGGATCCAGCCACCTGTCATCAACCTCAACACCCTTACCATTCCGGCTTCCAATTATTGGAACCCATTTGGCCCAACCGTATTTGCCAATGGCCAAGCCAACCCCAATCGCTTGCCCGGGCTGACCAATGTGCCAACCAGCGGCCTTGCCATCACGCTGAACCAATATCGCTTCGTCGATGCGGGCTATCAGAACGTGAATGTGGATAACTACCAAGCCCGGCTTTTGGCTGGCCTGAAAGGTGTTTATCGCGGCTTCAACTGGGAATCGGCGATTGTCTATTCGGAAGCCGAGGCGGAAGACGTGTCCGACGCGGTCAATTCAACCGCCCTTCAACGTCAATTGGCTCTGTCGACACCTGATGCCTATAACCCCTTTAATGGCGGTTGCTTGGATCAGTTAAGCTATGGCGATTGTACACCAAGCTCTAAAGCCGCCATTGATGCCATCACCTTCAAACTGCGCCGCGAGTCGCGGACTACTTTGAGCATGGCCGACTTTAAAGTCTCCAAGGGCGATCTGTTCTCGATTTGGGGCGGCGATGTTGGTATTGCTTTTGGCTTAGAAGTTCGGGCAGAGACCCAACGCGATAATCGCGACGCAAACTTGGATGGCTCCAACCCATTTGTGGACTCAGTCACCGGCGCAACACAATTGAGCAATGTCATTGCCGTTAGCCAAAACCCAGACACCAAAGGCAAGCGCAATGTGCAGGCGGCTTATGTCGAATTTGCGGTACCGATCGTTTCGCAATCCATGAATATCCCGCTGGTGCGCAGCATTGACCTTCAGATCGCGGGCCGGGCTGAGAATTACAGTGACTTTGGCAGCGTCGTGAAGCCAAAGGTTGCTGTTGCTTGGGATATTGTGGACAGCCTGCGCTTCCGCGGCTCTTATTCGGAAGGCTTCCGCGCGCCGAACCTAGAGCAAACTAACACCAAGACCTATGGCCGCTTGGCGACAAACAATGACTACATCCGTTGTGAAGCGGATTTGCGTGCCCGCCGGATTACGACTTTTGGGGCCTGTACGCGCAGCATTGGCTATTCGCTTCTGTTGTCGGGTAATCCAGATCTGCAGCCAGAAGAAAGCACAAACTCGTCCTTTGGCTTGGTTTTCCAGCCCAAGTTCTTGCCAGATTGGGCCGGCAATTTCACCTTTACCGCAGACAAGTGGCGGATTGAGCAAGAGCGGATCGTGGGCCTCTTTGGCGGCTCAAACGCCGTCGTGCAGGACTATCTCGACCGTCTTGGCGGGAAGTCCAACCCGCTTGTGACGCGGGCTGCCCCGAATGCCGATGACATTGCTTTGTTTGCAGGTACCGGCATTACGCCGGTTGGCCAAATTATCTCGGTCAGTGATCGGTTCGTTAATTTGCTACCGCAAGAAGTCGAAGGCCTCGATCTTGGTGTTCGGTGGCGCTTAAAGACCAAGACCGCAGGAAGCTTCCGCGTCAGCCTGAATGCGTCGCACTTGACCAAGTTTGGACGTGAACCTGGCCCTGCAGTCGATGCTCTGTTTGCCGCCCGCGCAGCGGGCACCATTAATGCGGCAACGCCCTTGCCCGAATCCTCCGACTTGCTGGCCAAGAATGGTCGCCCAGAGTGGCGCGGCTCAGGCTCTTTGACTTGGAGCCGCGGCGAATTCCAAATCGGCTTGTTCACCCAATATATCAGCGCGGTGGACGAGACTGGCTTCTTGGACGTCAATGGGGTTGCATGGGAGGTGGAGTCCCAACTCACCACAAACCTCTACTTCCAATTTGAACCCAAAGCGAAAAAGGGTTGGGCATCCAATACCAGCTTCCGTGCCGGGGTTCGCAATCTGACCAATGAGCAGCCACCTTTGGCCTCAACCGGTTATTTGGGTTCCTTATATCGCCCGTACGGTCGTTACCTCTATTTCAGCACGTCGAAGTCATTCTAGGCTATGTTTGAGATAGCCATTCACTAAGAGGCGGGGCGAGATGAGGCGACACACAAAATATCTGGGCCGGGTTGCGGGTTGCGTGCTGGCTTTGACTTTGCTGTTTAGTCTCATCTGCCCCACATCAGCTTTGGCGCAAGAGACCTCAATGGGTCAGCCAGCGTCAACGCCTTGCCCCGCATTTCTGCCAAGCCAAACCCAATGCTTCACCGGCAAATCGGCTGCAGGTGCGCCGTTCTTCATCGCGATGCCAAGGGATTGGAACCAAAATCTAATCCTGTTTGCCCATGGTGGGCCCCGCCTTGGCGCACCGAAATTGTCTGAGACGATTGAGGATTTAGAGCGGTTTCACGTCCTGGTTCGTGAAGGCTATGCGTGGGCTGGCACCACTTATCGCCGAGGTGGCTATGGCGTGCGATCGGCAGCGGAAGATATGGATCATCTGCGAACATTGACCTGGAGCTATTTTGGACGGCCCAAGCGCACCATCCTGCATGGGCAATCTTGGGGCGGAAATGTCGCCGCAAAGGCAGCGGAACTCTATGCCATGGACCTAGACGGTAAGCGCAACTTTGACGGCGTTATCCTAACCAGTGGGGTTCTGGCAGGTGGGACAAAGGCCTATCGATTGCGATCGGACTTGCGGGCGGTCTATCAATATTATTGCCGCAATCACCCAAGACCCAATGAAGTCCAATATCCAGTCTGGCAGGGCTTGCCTGTTGGTGCCACCATGACGCGGGCCGAATTGGCGGAGCGGGTACGGGAATGTACGGGTATTGGAATTCCAGAGGCACATCGATCAGCGGCACAAAAAGCCAACCTGCGCAACATCACCTCGGTGCTTTCGATCCAAGAAGAGCAACTTATCCCAAATCTGGCTTGGGCGACCAACACATTTCAAGACATGATTGGCCGCCTGAATGGACGTAACCCATTCTCCAATCAAGGCACAATCTATACGGGCTCCGACGATGATCGGGCTTTGAACGCCGGGGTGGAACGCTTTGCCGCTGACCCCATTGCTCTGGCTGAACTCGGCTATGATAGCGATCTGAGTGGTTTAATTGTTGCGCCCGTCATCACCGTCCACGGCATTCATGATCCGGTTGCTCATGTCTCTCACGAGGCAGCCTACCGGCAGACGGTTGAGCAGGCAGGACGCGGTGATCTGTTGGTGCAAACCTTTACCGACGAAGCCGAACATAGTCGCTTAAGCGTGCCAACTTATCCGACCCTGTTTTCGGCCATGATAAATTGGATTGAGACGGGAAAGCGTCCAACCCAGGAGAGCATTAAAGCAGCGTGCCCCGTATTTGCGCAAAAATATGGCGCGCCCTGTTTGTTCGTCGCGCCTTATACGCCTACCCTTCAGGGACGTTAATTGAACTAATCTGGTCACAAGTGCGTTTCAAAAATGGAGCGTTATCAAGCCTAAGCTTCTTCTGTAAGCTTTGCGCCAGATTGGAGGCCTTATATGTCTAAACAACCCGCCTTTTTCATTCCTCATGGCGGAGGTCCTTGCTTTTTCATGGAAGACTCCGCCGGTATGTGGACCGGCATGGCGCGCTTTCTGGAAAGTCTGCCCGCTCTTTTGCCAGAGGCACCCAAGGCTATTTTGGTCGTGTCCGCCCATTGGGAAACCAAGGGCTTTGCCTTTACGGGCGCTGCAAAGCCGGGACTCTTGTATGATTATTATGGCTTTCCGCCGCACACCTATGCCTTGACTTATCCAGCGCCGGGAGCACCGAGCCTTGCAGCGCATGCTGCGAGTTTACTGCGCGCACAGGGTATTGACGCCTTTGTCGATCCAGATCGCGAATTGGATCATGGTGTGTTCATTCCGCTGAAGGTTGCTTTCCCCGATGCGCACATTCCCGTTGTTGAAATGTCGGTCGAACAGAGCTTTGATCCGGCTTTGCATCTGGCCGCGGGTCAAGCCTTGATTGAGTTGCGGGACGAAGGCGTTATGATCCTTGGATCAGGCATGAGCTTTCATAATATGCGCGCCTATGGCGATCCGCGCGCGTCACCTGGTGCGCGTGCCTTTGATGATTGGTTGACTGAAACAGTTCAATCAGATGCTGCAGAACGTACAGAGCGTCTTTCGCGTTGGTCTGAAGCCCCATCGGCCCGTTTTGCCCATCCATTACGACAAGAAGAGCATTTGTTACCCTTATTGGTCGCCGCAGGCAGCGGCGCTGGCAAAGGCGAGCGCATTTATAATGAGGAGGTTCTCTCAACCGCTCTGTCTGGCTATCGGTTTTGATCGCCGAAAGGTGAGGGGGCTTGCGCGCTTTGGCACAAGCCCCACCCCTGTCATGTTAGCGGAACAGCGAGAGGGCCGTCTGCGAGGAGTTATTTGCAATCGAGAGGGCTTGCACACCCAGCTGTTGTTTGACTTGAAGCGCCTGCAGTCTGGCACTTTCTTTGGCGAGGTCAGCATCGACAATAGCCCCGATCCCGTTGGTCAAAGCGTCTTGCAGCTTGCCAATGAAGGTACGGTGTACTTCAAGGCGTTTCGCACCAGCACCCCAGGTGGCGAGGCGGGTACCGAGGTTGTCAATCGACGCATTGACCTGACCCAGTGCCGTTGTCGCGTTGGCGGTTGTATCAATTGCAGAAGCGGCTGCGACGGTGATCGTGGTCCCGCCAAGCGCCAAACTGGCCCCGGCAACGGTGATGGTATTGCCGCCTGCTGCGTCCCCTAGCGAGACCGCATTATTGGGCGTTGCAGCAATCATGTTCGCCCCGTCGAAAGAGGCGTTTGCGATAATGCTGGTGATTTGGTCCCGCAACTGAATATAGTCGGCGTTCAAGGCTGCTTGAGCCGAAGCGGAGTTACCGACTTGGGTTGCCGCCAAGGCTTTGCCCTTCATCTCATTGAGCAGCTCCATAATGCTTTCCCCGGCAGCAATGCCAGTGTCGAGAATGGAGGCAGCACGGTCAGCAGATTCGCGTACCCGATCATAGGCCGTTACGTCGGACCGCATTTTGTTGGCAATGGCAAACAGAGCGCCATTATCCTTCGCCGAAGCCACTTTCAGGCCCGTTGCAATAGCATTTTGCGACCTGCTCATGTCTTGATTGGTTCGGTTCAAGGTCTGAAGGGCGACCATGGAACCTTGATTGGTATTCACGCTGATCATTCTTGATCTCCTTAACTATACTCATGACATGCCGTTCAGGCATGGAAGTCGTTCGGACTCGGCGTGATTTTGCAAATTGCGGGAAAATTTTGCTTTTTGATTTCTAAGCAATTTTATCTAACTGCCAGTAACGACAAGTAATAAGGCGCCTAATTCGATAACAAATCTGTGTGATTCAGGTGATAATGGAAAAATTTGGCTAATGTAAACAAAAAACACGGATTTGTGTTTGATAATACATAAAGAAGACTCGGACCTGAAGTATAGAGATAAAGTATATTGTTACTTGATAGTCTCAGCTTGGCTGTAAGCCTAGGGCCATTCCAATCTTGTTCAAGGTTGAGTCAATCAGCGCCTCAACGCTTTCATCGGTCAGCTGGAGGGAGTCGATGGCGCGCGTATGCAGAATGGATGCGAGGCCGTGAATGGTTGACCAGATAAACATCGCGTCGGCTTCAAGCATCGAAGCTGTCCTTCCAGGTCGCGGCAAAGCTTCGAGGGCGGACCGCAAAAGCTGGAATGCATGTTGGGCCTTGGCCAGCATCTCGGGGTGCTGTGCGGGGTCGGGCATTTGTGCGCCAAACATGAGCCGATAGGAAAGGGGCGATTCAAGGGCGTAACGCATATATGCGCGCCCCATATTCCGCAAAGCGTCTGGCGGCATTTCTCCTTTGGTGCTGTCGTCGAGATAGGCAGCGAAATCTGCATAACAGCGGGCAATGACTTCGGCGAGTAAATGATCCCGACTGGGATAATGCTTGTAAGGCGCTTGATGCGAAATGCCCAAACGTCGCGCGACTTCTCGAAGACTTAAGGCTTCAAGCCCGCTTTCTTCAATGATGGCCCGTGCCTCAACGAGGGCCGCTTCTCGCACATCAACCCGCGGCTTCACCGTCCCCATGTGCCTTTTGCCTTGTCATTCCGGCCGATACCATCCCCAAGATGGCTGTGCGGCCCATTCGAGGCAAGGGGGATAAAGCGGCTTCTAATGTCTTTGCCCAGAAACTTGGACGAACGGTCGTTGCACGGCCAAGCTTTGATAAGGCCCCCCGAGCAACTGCTTCTGGGGTGTCGAACATTGACATGGTGAGTCCAGCCCGGGCAGCAAATCCGGTTTTGACTGGGCCTGGTGCCACTGCCAATACATCAACACCCAATGGCTTCAGCTCCCCCCGAAGGCCTTCAGCCAGAACCTGAATATAGGCCTTAGTAGCCGCATAATGGGCTTGTCTGGGTACGCCTTGGAAACCCAATAAGGAACTCAATAAGATGATACCGCCCTTGCCGCGTTTAACAAATCGGTTGGCAAAATGATGCGTACCGACAAGGGGTGCCGCACAATTGAGTGCCAGCATATTGATTTCGGTTTCCACGGCATTGTTCAAGAACGGACCCGAAGTACCAAAGCCAGCAGATGCGATAAATAGGCCAATATCCAATTCTTGTGTGGCTCTCATCAAGGCTTCTTGGCCTGCGGCATCGGCAAGATCGGCCGATAGCGCCCGCGTTTCAATCCCATGGGCTTGCTTTAGTTCAATCGCTAAGCTCGACAACGCATCCATCCGCCGGGCAACTAGGAGAAGATGAAAACCTTCTCGGGCAAGTTCACGGGCAAAAGCCCGGCCAATGCCATCTGAGGCACCTGTAATGACGGCCCAAGGGCCATAGCGTTCAAGCCGCCGACGTGCTTCATCTGACATGGATCACCTAGTTAGTTGACAGTGTCTACTAACTAGGTTGCTGCCCTGACCGCGTCAAGCGGTAAAGCCTGTCACACACATGTGCGCAAACGTCGGGCAGCCCGAATGTCGGTAATCTCTTGGTTTAGCTTCGCCACAAAAAAGGCATCGCAACCCAGACATACATTGGCAACTTCTCTGCCCTTGCCATCGGTTTGAACCGAGGCGGCGCGATAATCGTCTCGACTCCAGCCTAAGGACAAACCCATAGCTTCTGGATCTCCGGCATTGATGGCTTCAAAAGCAGGGTGCCCCTTTAGGCTATCGAGAATGTCGACCAATTTTTCTTCGGTCAGATTGCCAAGTGGGGCTTTGGTCTTCAGGCAGCACGGATAAATTGATCCATCAGGCTCAATAGCGACTTCGCTTCCAGCTTGTCCGTGATTGAGAAAGTTTTTGCCGCCACTCCAGCGCGCACAGAAATTGGTTTCATATGTCGCATCGGATAAGCCATTTGCCCAAGCCCTTCCCCTTGGCCATAATTCGCCAATCCAAAGGTCAGGCTGTGCTCCGAAAAACAGGAAATAAGGGCCCTGGCCACGTTCAGACCGCGTTGGCGCAGGCGTTTTAAGCTTGGGATCGCGCTGCCCACCCAAACCAACTTCTTGGACACCAAATTGGGTCATCATGGCGCGAATTTTGTCCATCAGTTTGAACTTCTTGTCGCCCTCAAGTCCAACATGATAATCATCAATCGAGGCAATCGCGATCGTTCCAACGCCCCGCGCCAGCATGGCCTCAATATGCTCAGGCTTGAGGATATCGCCTGTGGTCTGAATGGAAATGTGTGGCGCTTGGGCACCCCAACGCCTTTGGATGGCTTCAAGGACTGGATAAAAGAGTTCTTCTCGGACACCATCGATCAGAAGTTCGCCACCTGCGAGCACCAATAGGCCTTGCCTGCGACGCGTAGGGTCTTTGGGATCAGCATAGGTGAAATCGTCCGGCAAGTTCGCAAGGATAGCTTCATATGCCGACTGACCTTCCGACACGACGCGCTTTAAATCCTCCCGCACATAGGGTCTGAAGCGATCATCATAGCAATGGACACATTTGCGGTGACAGGCCCAAGTTAGAACCCAATAAATTGCCTCCAAAGCTATCCCCCTCCAACTGAAGCGCCAAATCTTTGCGGCCGGGCCTCTTTCTTGCCCTTGCCTAAGGGACGATCAGCATGAACAAGAAGACCGCAAACAGCACAAGATGCAAGGCACCTTGCATGACCGTCGTTCGCCCGGTCGAAAGCGATAAAGTCGACACCAACAAAGTCAGCAGCAATAGGACCGTATTTGTTGGGTTGAGGCCCAAGGCCAAATTCCAATCAAAAATCAGCGCAAGTCCTGCAACCACGGGAATCGTCAAGCCAATTGTCGCAAGAGCCGAGCCCAACGCGAGGTTGAGGCTGGTCTGGAGGCGATTGGCGCGGGCAGCTCGTACCGCTGCTATTCCTTCGGGTAATAGGACGAGGCCCGCGATGATCACACCCACAATAGCTTTTGGGGCACCGGCAAGCGCAACCAAGCCTTCAACGGTAGGTGCCAATGTCTTTGCGATCCACACAACTGCCACCAGGGAAACCAACAAGAATAGACCACTAATCATCGTGAGCCGATCCGAGGGCAGCGGCGCTTGGGTTGGCTCAGTGGTACTTGGCTCTAGCTCGTCGGGCAGGAAGTATTCTCGGTGCCGAATAGTTTGAACTAAGACAAAGGTTGCATAAAGCACCAGTGAGACAGTACCTACAAACGCAAGTTGGGCTGGCGCGAATAATGGGCCAGGGATTGTCGTCACATAATTGGGCAAAACGAGGGTGATAATGGAAAGCGCTGCTAGCGTTGCTAATGCGGCACTTACTCCGGTTTGCATATAGGCTTGTTCGCCGTGGCGGAGACCACCCAAGAGAAGACATAGGCCGATCACGCCATTGAGGATGATCATAATGGCGGCCATGACTGTGTCACGCGCCAGCCCTTCTGTGCCTTCGCCTCCGGCGAGTTTAATGGAAACGATGAGTCCAACTTCAATGATGGTAACGGCGACCGCAAATAGAAATGTACCAAATGGCTCACCCACTTTATGGGCGATTACTTCAGCATGGTGCACCGCCGCGAGTACACACGCAAATAAGGATAGCCCCAAAGCAACCAGCACATAGGGAGACGCTATAGTCATGTAGGCGGCAAACAAGGCCCAGCCCGCCACAGGTGCCAGAAGCGTCCATTTTGGAATGAAAGAGAGGGTCTTGATCATGGAGGGTCCATACTAGGCGCAACAATCAACAGCTTAGACTTTGCACCAACGCTTCTCGTGCGTCTGCCAAGCCAAACACACAAAGCCGTGATCGACTGCATGGTATCTGGTGTTCAGCGAAAGCCTCTCTCGAGTTTCCCCATGGATAGGCCCGCGTGCTCCTAAGTCTGCTTATTCATCTCGGGTAGTAGCCCTGTTGCGCGCGCGTGACGGCCGTAAACCAATTCGAACAGGGGCCCAGCCATGAGTGTCGTCACAATCGCCATCACTACCATGATCGAGAAAAGGGCAGGCTCAATAATTCCGCGTTGCAAACCGATATTTAGGATGATCAATTCCATCAAGCCACGGGCATTCATAAGAGCGCCAATACCCATGGCGGTTCGATTGTCTTCCCCTGTTAGCCGGGCTGCGGCATAGCAAGCCAATCCCTTAGCGGCGATGGAAACAGCCAAGATCACTAAAGCAATGAAGAATAGGTTCCACGTATTCACCAACGTTAATTGGGTGTGCAGGCCTGAGTAAGTGAAGAAAAGCGGCAATAATAAAACGGCGGTGACAGGCTCTAATTTCTCGCGCAGCGTTTCAGAGAATTTACCCTTTGGCATTACCGCGCCCAAGACAAAGCCGCCAAACACAGCATGTATGCCAGCGATATCCATGGCAAAGGCGCATAGAGCAAATGCGATCAGAACATAAGCCAGACTGATTTCGCTGATGCCACCGTCGCGCTCCATCATCGTGGCCAAGGGTGCGGTCAACTTTCGGCCAAATAGGCCCATAAAGATGGCAAAGGTGAAGGCACCCCCAATCGCGACGATAGCTACCATAGGCCCGCCGCCAAAACTGGCCAGCACAATGGCGAGCACGCACCAAGCCCCGGCATCGTCAATCGCCCCAGCCGATAACGCCAAAGTGCCCAAAGATGATTTGCTCAAGCCCTTTTCATGGATAATCCGCGCCAACATGGGGAAAGCAGTGATCGCAATACAAGCGCCCATGAAGAGTTGGGCTTCCCAGGTTGCAAGCTTGTCGTGGAACAGCCCAGGCGTTTGAAGGAGCCAAGGCGTAATCAGGAAGGCACAAACAAAGGGAACGGCGATTCCTGAAATCGAAACGGCCGCCGCGCTCTTGGCTCGCGATACAAAATGGGACGTATCGAACGTGAGGCCAACAATAAACATATAGAGGCCAACGGCCAACTGCGCCCCGACAAAGAGGATTGGTTGAGATTCCTTGGGAAAGATAAAGCTCTGCAACTCCGGGGCAAGCAGACCGAATAGGGATGGTCCGAGGCAAACCCCTGCGATCATTTCCCCGACGACTTGTGGCTGCCCCAGAAATCGCTTGCCAAGCCATCCTACCACCCGGCACGCGACCAAGATCACAGCCAATTGGGCGAAAAACACAATGCTAAGTTCTTGGGGTGTCATAAGGGCATCGAACTCCAAGCTTTCAAAGTCACGCAAAGCTACTGACAGAGGAAGCTAATCCGCACAAGGTCGTGTCGGCATCCGTTAGCGATCCCGAACACGCTGTCACACTCAAGTTTCAGTGAGGACAGGCACGATAAAGCTAAACCGTTTAAAGGGCTCTCTATGTTGCTGCGTTGGTTTGTTTGCCGAGGTCCTTATCTTCATAAATCCAGTCGCGCTCTACTAATCTAGATGACGCAAACAGGAGAGCGGCGGCTATGAGATAGAAGCTGGTCCCACACAAAATCGAATAGCGCAAGGATTCTTCGCCAAAGCGGGCCGCCAATCCATCGGACATCGCCCCTAAGAGCAAGTCACCCAACCCAATCCCAACCAAATTATTGATCAAGAGAAAAAGGGCCGAAGCCGTGGCCCGCATGTTGGGTGGTACAATTCCTTGAAACGCCGCCAGAACTGGGCCTAACCAAGCAAGTCCCAACGCAGTTGGGATCAAAAGGACGAAGAATGAAACCCAAATGGCATCCGACAAAATGCCAATCGCGAAAAATGGTGTTGTTGCGACAAAGGCGATGGCGGGCACAAGAGCATAGGCACCTTTGTTCTTGGCACCAAAGCGGTCGCCCAATTGCCCGCCAAGCCAGATGCCCATTAAACCGCCAACCAGCACAATCGTCCCATAGAAATAGCCGGCGTAGAGAAGGGGCCCAGCACCTTGCGGAACCATCCAATTAGGCAGCCACGCCATAGCTTGACCAAGTTCAGGCCCCCATGAGCGCACAAAAAAGGCTGGCAACCAGGCAAACAAGCCATAGCCCATCATGGAGGAGGAAGCAGCGCCAAGGGAAAGGGTCCAAAAACTTGGCTTTCTGATCAAGACAGACATCACTTCGCTTAGCTTTGCGGGGGCGACCTTAGACCCAGGTGGGTCGTATCGGCCTCGCACGGGCTCCTTTACGAGGCTCTTGAAAATGGGCGCGAATGCCACGCCCATCAGACCAACAATGATGAATGCCCATCGCCAGTCGAGCACAGTAGCAATCACGCCGCCGAAGATAATGCCAACCGCCGAACCAATTGGAATACCAAATGAATAGGCCGCCATGGCACGCCCCCGTTTGTCAGGCGGATAATAGTCCGACAGCAAAGAATAAGCCGGCGCAACACCCCCGGCCTCCCCGACGCCTACTAGCAAACGTGCGACAAACAATTGCCAGAAGTTTTGGGCTAAGCCGCATACGGCTGTCATCGCGCTCCACAGGGTCAGCGCGATGGTCATGATCCACGTGCGGTTGAATCGGTCAGCCAAGAGCGCAATTGGAACGCCCAAAGTGGCGTAGAAGAGCGCGAAAGAAAGTCCCCGCATAAGGCCTAATTGCGTATCACTCAGCCCCAGCTCTTGTTGGATCGGGATCGACAAGATGCCAATGATCTGTCGGTCGAGGAAGTTGAAGGTGTAAACGGTGACCAATAAGGTCAGAACAAGCGAGCGGTAGGCAGGGCTAGGATCATTGGCCTGAGCGAGCTTCATGGTCACCTCCATCGAAAAACAAAGTGCCTCCGGCTTTCGTCGGAGGCACCAAGGGCTTGGGAGTTTAGAACTTGGCCGACAGGCTCAAAGTCACGGTCTTGGGCGGCCCGTAGAAGCT
>NZ_JADCBK010000048.1 GCF_020253525.1 Aquidulcibacter sp. | reverse complement strand
TTGCACTTGCTCTATTCGCGCTTTTTTGCCCGCGCCATGAAGGCCGTTGGCCATCAACCGACTTCAGAGCCTTTCAGCCGCCTCTTCACCCAAGGCATGGTGACCCATGCGACCTATAAGTCACAAGAGGGCAACTGGTTGTCGCCAGATGAAGTTGAGATTACGGGCACATCCGCCGTCGAGATCGCAACCGGCAAGCCTGCAGTTATTGGACCCATCGAGAAGATGTCGAAGTCCAAGCGCAATACCGTCGACCCTGAAGACATTATCGACACCTATGGTGCCGATGTAGCGCGCTTGTTCGTTCTGTCGGACTCCCCACCCGAACGGGATGTGGAATGGTCTGAATCGGGCGTCGAAGGCTCTTGGCGCTTTGTACAGAAGATTTGGGCAGCCTTTGATGCCCTGCCGGAAGGCGTGCCTGGCCCGATGCATGTCGCGACGGGGGTGAGTGGTGCCGCACTCGAATTGCGTCGTGCTGGCCATAAGGCGATTGCCGCCATCAGCTTGGCGATTGATTCCTATCGCTTCAACAGCGCCATCGCGCAATTCCATGAATTGGTCGGCCACATCCGCCGCGCGGAGAGCGATGATAGCGCCGACATGTTGTCGGCTCGGGTTGAAGTCTTGGGAATTTTGGCCCGCGTTCTGCAGCCCTTTACACCGCATCTGGCGGAGGAAGCTTGGCTGCGTATGGGTGGCGAGGGCTTTGTCGCAACCGCGCCTTGGCCGGAGGCTGATCAAAGCTTGTTGGCGGAAGCCACCATCATGTTGCCGGTGCAAGTTGATGGCAAGAAGCGGGGCGAATTGCACGTGGCTAAAGGCACTTCCAAGGAAGAGCTTGAGTCCTTGGCCTTGTCCTTGCCGGAAACCACACACTTCCTTGCGGGACGAACTGTGGCTAAACTCATCGTGGTTCCAGACCGGATCATCAATATCGTGACCCGGGCAGCATAGGATGGACAAGGCGTTGGCTAAGCTTGGTGTGCTCGTTTGCATGGTTGGGTTATCCGCAATGCTGGTCGGCTGCGGCTTCCAACCTGTCTACAGCACGCAGGGCTCAGGGATCGGACCTGTAACCATTGCTGCCATCGAAGGCCGCACCGGCTATTATTTGCGGCAAGAACTTGATCGGCGTGCTGTGCTTGAGCGGGGGACGGCTAGCCCCCGTGTCTTAAGCGTGAAATTGACCCGTGGCTTTACCCCCGCTGCACAGGGCACAGACGGGATTTCGACGCGCAATGAAATGACCGTGACTGCCACTTATGTTTTGGCGGCAGCCCCGCCTCTTCCAGCTGTGACTGGTACCATCACGACCAACGTCGCGTATGAAAGCCTGGATCAAGCCTTTGGCGATGTGGCTTTGCAGGCTGACGCGGAAGAACGTGTGGCCAACCAAATTGCGGAACGGCTTTGGTTGGACCTGCAGCGGCAAGTGCGGGCAGCACGATGAAACTGACGGGTCTTGCGGCCGTGAAAGCCGCACAAAAGGACCTTTCGCCGCGCTTTGTCATCCTGTCTGGACCTGATTCAGGTCAATTGCGTCGCCTCGCAGAAGCCATCGCAACCCGCCATCGGGCCCAGAACCCAGAGCTTGAGTTTAAACGCTTTTCTGAGGATGATTTAAAGGCCAATCCTGGTGGCGTTGAAGAAGCCATCAGCAGCGCCTCGCTGTTTGGTGGGGCCGCCATCGCCCATGTGCGGGTCAGTGGCGAGAAAGATGCTGCCTCTCTTGCAGGCCTATTGGAACGTGTCGACAAGGGCGGTCCCAAGCCAGAAGGGGTTTTGATCCTAGACGTTGGCGATATTGGCCGCAGTTCAAAAACGCGAAAGGCCTTTGAGGATTCAAGTCACGCTTGGTCGCTGCAACTCTATGAGACAACCCGCGATGAATTGCTTGGCGTTGCCCGAGCTGAAGCAAAGGCTGCGGGTGTTAGCATTGAATTGGATGCGCTGGCCGCGATCTTGGAGGCGGTCGCGCAAGATACCGATTCGGTTGCGGCAGAGGTGCAAAAGCTGGCTGTCTATGCGGGCGCTGAAGGTGTGATCGACCTGGCGTGCGTTGAGGCTGTGGGCTCTGGCGGGCGCGAAGCGGGCTTGGATGAGGCGATTGATGCCGCCTTTTCAGGTCAGCCCGCGCTCATGGTTCAGCGGCTAGAGCAGGCTTTCGGTGGCGGGGCCAATCCCGTGGCAATCTTGAACGGCACGGGTCGGCGCGTCCGGCTTTTGTTGCAGGTTCGGGCTGGCGTTGAAGGCGGCGGCAATGCTGCCGAAATCCTCAAGCACCCCAAGATGGGGGTCTTTTGGAAGCGCCAAGCTGAAGTCGCTCGGCAAGCGGGCTTGTGGAGCCGTTCAGCCCTTGAAGACGTTCTGACAGCGACTTTGGAGGCTGACGGTCAAGTCAAGCGGGCAGGGTCCCCAGACACTGCCTTGGTGGAACAATTGCTGATCCGCATCGCCAAACGGGCTGAGCGGATCGCCAAGCGCTAAAGCAAGACTTAATCGTTCTTACCAGCGCGCTGGTCGCGCCAAGCCGCAATCCGAAGGCGAAGTGCGTTGAGCTTGATAAAGCCTTCGGCGTCCTTCTGATTATAGCCACCGGCGGCATCAAAGCTGATTAGTTCTTTGTTATAGAGCGAGAGCGGGCTCGACCGGCCCTGCACATAGACACCGCCCTTATAGATCTTCAAGGTCACTTCGCCGGTGACGTCTTCTTGGCTGGTATCGATAGCGGCCTGCAACATCTTGCGCTCTGGTGTGAACCACATGCCATTGTAGATTAAGGTGGCATAGCGCGGCATCAATTCGTCTTTGAGGTGCATGGCCCCGCGGTCAAGCGTGATGCTTTCCATGGCGCGGTGGGCTTGCCACAGGATCGTGCCGCCTGGGGTCTCATAATAGCCGCGTGACTTCATGCCAACAAAGCGGTTTTCGACGAGATCAAGGCCGCCGACACCATTTTCCGCGCCAATGCGATTGAGTTCGCCCAAAAGCGCTGCTGGGCCATAGGCCTTGCCGTTGATCGAGATTGGGTCGCCGCGCTCAAAGCCAATTGTGATAATCGTCGCCTTATCGGGCGCTTCTTCCGGTGTGATCGTCCGACGATCAGCACGCTTGGAGACCAGATCGGGCACCGGCTCGTTTGGATCTTCGAGGACAAGGCCTTCAGAAGAGGTGTGCAACAGATTAGCATCGATCGAGAAGGGGGCGTCTTGCTCCTTCCCGGTGGCAATCTCAATTCCGTGCTTTTTGGCATAGGCGATTAGGTCTGGGCGACCTTGGAAGCTCCACTCCCGCCATGGCGCAATCACGGTCACATCGGGCTTTAGGGCATAATAGGAGACTTCAAACCGCACTTGGTCGTTGCCCTTGCCGGTTGCCCCGTGACACACAGCATCGGCCCCAACCAGATTGGCAATCTCAATTTGGCGTTTGGCGATCAGTGGCCGCGCAATCGAGGTCCCCAATAAATAGACGCCCTCATAGAGGGCGTTGGCGCGAAACATCGGGAACACATAGTCGCGAACAAATTCATCGCGCAGATCGTCGATGAAGATATTCTCTGGCTTTACCCCTGCAGCCAATGCCTTGGTTCGCGCGGGCCCCAATTCCTCGCCTTGACCCAGATCAGCCGTAAAGGTCACGACCTCACAGCCATAGGTCTCCTGCAACCACTTCAAAATGATCGAGGTGTCTAGGCCACCAGAATAAGCGAGAACGACTTTGTTGACTTTGCGCGCGGTGGTCATAGGGCTTGGGTTCCAAGGCTAAATCATGTGCAGTCGTGCTAGGCAATCCGCGCTTGGAGATCAAGCGGTCTGAGCAACGTCGCCTTGATCTGAATGTTACGCGCCGACTTTTAGCGCTGCTTGTCTTTATTGAGCCATTTGATGGCAAAGGCGAGGTGGAGCAAATGTGCCAACACAAAGGCAAAGGCCATGAAGACCCGCGAGGTACCCAAGGACACGGCCTCTTGGGTCAATTGTCCGGTTGGCACACGGTGCGCCAGAAACGTTAGAAGTAGGCCAAATCCTGCAGCTAAAGCGGGCGCGAATAAAAGCGCAAACCGTCTCGGCGCAGTCCAAGTGGGCTGACCATTCAGGCCAAACTGCATCGGAATACGCGCACCAGCATCAATCTTGGCGGCCGCGGAAGCCGAGATCAACGCCATCAGCGTGAGGCCGGCAACAAAGCACAAATCCCCGGTCCAAAGCAGAAAGTGAGAGAAATCGAGCGGGTTCACGCCATCGACTAGAGCACCATATCTGGCCTTTGAATAGGGCCTTTACAGCGCCTGTTGCGCTAGACGACTACTTGTGTGCCCAGTTCGACAACCCGCCCCGAAGGAATATGGAAGAAGTCCGTGGCATTGGTCGCGTTCTTGGACAGGAAAATATACAAATGGTCCTGCCACAAAGGCATGCCAGAGGTGCTGGACGCCACAATGGTGCGGTGCCCCAAGAAGAAGCTGGTCGACATGATGTCGAACTTCAGGCCTTGTTTCCGGCACATGGTGAGCGCTTTGGGAATATTTGGGCTTTCCATGAAACCGTAATTGACGATCACGATGCGCACGTCGGGAATGATCTCTTCAATTTCAATCCGATCGGCATCTGCGACGCGCGGCGTTTCGGCCGTCCGAACGCTTAAAATGGCGATCTTTTCATGCAGAACCTTGTTGTGCTTCAGGTTATGCATCAGTGCTACAGGGGCAAGGTCAGGGTCGCTCGTCAAGAAGATCGCCGTACCCGCCACGCGGTGGGGCGGATGGGCCATGAGGGTCTTGAGAAGATCGCGTAGCGGAATTGAGTCGCGCCGCGTCTTCTCCGACAAGATTTGGCTGCCTTCCTGCCATGTCCACATAATGACGACGATGGCCGCGCCTAGAACCAGCGGGAACCAAGCCCCGTGCGGGATTTTCAGGACTTGCGAGCCAAGGAAAACAATGTCCAGCGCCGCAATCGGCACCAGCAACAAAGCGGCTTGGAAGCCATTCCATTTCCACAAACGGGTCACGACGGGAACAGCCAACAATGTATCCATGAACATGGCACCGGTGATCGCGATGCCATAGGCGGAAGTCAAATTGCCTGATGACTTGAACGAGAACAGAAGGACCAAAACGCCGATCATCAAGAAGGTGTTGACTTGGGGCACATAGATTTGCCCGGCCTGGGTCTCGCTGGTGCGACGGATTTGCATACGGGGCAGGAGGCCCAGTTGCACTGCTTGCTGAGTCATGGAGAAGGCGCCAGTGATCACCGCTTGGCTGGCAATGACCGCCGCCAAGGTTGCCAAAATCATGACCGGCCAGAAGGCAAATTCGGGCACCATCATCCAGAACGGGTCTGCTTTCGCCGCTGGATTGGCCAACACAAACGCGCCTTGGCCAAGATAATTCAAAGCCAAGGATGGGAAGACAAGTACGAACCAAGCCGCGCGGATGGGGTTTTTGCCAAAGTGGCCCATATCCGCATAGAGCGCCTCAGCACCCGTCACAGCAAGGAAGATCGAGCCCAATATGACCAGGGCCACAAGGCCATTTTCCATCAGAAAACGCAGCGCATAAATTGGGTTGAACGCCAGCCAAACGCGGGGATCATCGGCAATATGATAGATGCCAAGGCCCGCCAATGTCAGGAACCACAAAGCTGTTACCGGGCCAAACAAGGCCGCAATTTTATGGGTGCCTTTGGATTGTACCAGAAACAAGCCAACCAAAATCGCCGCAGAGATCGGCAAAATATAGGGCGTGAACAAATTGCCGACGCCGGGCGCAATCTTCAGGCCTTCAATCGCACCCAGAACCGAAATCGCGGGCGTAATAATGCCGTCGCCATAAAAGAAGGCCGCACCCATCACGCCACAGAAAAACACCCATGGCGACTTTCGGCCCATCGCACGCTGTGCCAAGGCCATCAGGGCCAGTGTGCCACCCTCGCCCTTATTGTCCGCCCGCATCAGGAACACGACATATTTCAGGGTTACAATTAGGAACAAAGCCCACAGGACGAGGGAGACCACCCCTAGAACGGCCACCTCAAGATTGCCGGAGCCTTTGGCGTGCGCCAAGGCTTCGCGCATGGCATAAAACGGACTGGTCCCGATGTCGCCAAACACGACACCGACCGAACCAAGGGCAAGCATGAAAAATCCACGGGCGGACTGGCTACCATGACCGTGGCCGCCACCTTGGGCGCCACTGGCTGGATCGCCAAAGCCTTTTGAGACTTCAGTGTCCGCTGACATATTTGAAGGCGATGCCATCTTGGCTCCCCGAACACAGTGAATCGGACTCTCGACCCGCTGCCTGTACGCGATTGTAGGCGGCGCCAATACGCCTTTTGTCGGGCGGCTTCAATGCTAAAGCACAATTGGGCATTGGGGCGAGCAGAATTTGCGGGTTACTGCACGTTTCTGACTGGCTTTGCTTGGGAACAGGCCGCATCGGCGGCAGGATATAAACTAGACGGGCGCACGGGGGCCGTTTATCCACGGTGCGGATGACCAAACCCCTTGGTGACAGGAGATCGCAATATGACACGACGACTTTGTTTGGTAACTGGGGCTTCGGCTGGAATTGGTCAGGCGATTGCCCGCATTTATGCTGAACGCGGCTATGACCTTGCTTTGACAGCACGTCGGGCTGATCGCTTGGAGACCTTTGCCGCCGAATTGAAGCAGACTTGGGGGGCTGAAAGCATCACGATTGCCGCAGATTTGGCAGACCGCGCGGCTCCCGCACAGATTATTGGCGCGCTTGAAGCAGCGGGTCGCCCAGTTGATGCCTTGGTCAATAATGCTGGCTATGGCTTGCAAGGCAATTATCTAGCATCCAGCTGGGAGGACCATGCAGCCTTTGTGCAGGTACTTGTCGAAGCCCCCCTTGAGCTCGCCTATCGTGTCTTGCCTGGTATGCAGGAGCGTCGCTTTGGTCGCATCATGAATGTAGCGTCGCTGGCAGGCCATTTGCCCTCCGCAGCCGGGGCAACGCTTTATGGGGCCTCTAAGGCGTTTTTGATTAAGTTCAGCCAAGCGCTCAATCTGGAAAACACCGATAATGGCGTGCATGTCAGCGCGCTATGCCCGGGCTTTACCTATTCTGAATTCCACGACGTCAACGGCATGCGCGAACAAGTCTCCACCATGCCGAAATGGTTGTGGCAGGATGCAAAAACTGTTGCCCAAATCGGCTATGACGCTCTGGAAGCCAACCAGCCAGTGGTGGTGACGGGCACAACCAATAAGACGATTGCGGCCATTGGAAAGCTTCTGCCAGACAGCCTCGCCTTGCGCTTGATGAAGTCGCAAGTGCAAAAGTTTCGCCGCGCCGACTAAAGCTTAGCCCTTAGTGGCATCCACAAGGCTTATGCGGTGGCGTCCGTGGTTTGCGTGGCGGTGGGTCTAAATGTATCCGGTCGCGCACCCCTGAAAAGCGGGTGCCGCCACCAACAAACACATAACCGCCGCCGCCATAGCTATAGGAGGTCTCGGTCGGGAAGCCGACACCATAGCTCATGCCACCCATGAAGAAGCTTGCGGGAATAAGCGTCACCTCTTGTTGTTGCTGGCAGCAAGGCACCGGCGGCGTCAAGGTTGGCGTCACCAAGGTCTGTTGCAACGGCGGTGGCAGCACGGGCGGCGGTAAAGGAATAGGTGATTGGGCTACAGGTGGTTGTAGGATAACAACTTCTCGCGATTGTGGCGGAAGCTGAGGTTGAACCACATGTGCTTGTGGCGCTGGGACCCAAGAACCATGGCACGTCACATTGGCCCCCGCGTAAGGCGCGACACAATTCATTGCCACGGTTTGATGGGCCGTCGTGGGGTGGGTCGTCATTGCACTTTGGCTGCCGGATGACGCATGCGACGCGCTTTTCTGATAGGTGGAAGTAAATGTGACGGTTTTCTGCGGCGGCGCACTGGGGGCCATTGTCGGTGTTTGCGTCGGCTGGGCCTCAGGAACCGCTCTGTTTTGGTATCCCCGATTTGGATCAAACAGGACAGTTGGGCCGGAACTTTGCGTGGACGAAGAGGTGTAGGTCTGGCTTTGCACGGTCATGCCCGGGGCAACGCGGATCAGGCCTGCGCACGCTGCTTGATCTGCTGCACTGCCGAGGAGGCAGGGATCACCGGCCCCTTGGGGTTGTGGCGCTGAGGCCGTCATACCATTTGCGGCGGCTTGTCCAGCGGCGGCAAGCGCCATGAGCGAGACGATGAAAGCAGTTTTGGTCATTCTGACCCCCTTTAATGGCGCACCACGTCCTGTGGTACGGCTCACCTATGTGTCGTGAGGGTCTAAAGGGCTGATAAATCGCTAAAGTTCAAGGCTGTGCCCGCGTGCGGGGAATTCAGCCCAAATTCGCCCTTCCCGAAAACCCTAACAGGCGACTTCATGTCTTGAACTGAAACAGGAAAGCCCTTCAGAAATCATAGGCGATGCCTTTGCGCTCCCAATCGCCGAAGCGGGTTGGTTCCGCGCCTTTGGGCCCGTTGATTTCATGTGCCAAAGCCAATTCTGCTTCGGCTTGTGCGCGACGCTCGGCCGCCTCTGCCAAAGCCCGTCCTGCGGGCGTGCTGAGATCAAAAGAACCGCTTTCACGCACTGGTGAAGTCATGGAGGCGGAATCTGCGCTTTTTTCAGTCATCATGGCCCCCTACATATAGGCCTAGCCTAATCGGAGTCGAGCTTTCTATGAACACCACCAAGACTTTCATGCTTCTAGCTGCCATGACCGCCATTTTTATGGCTGTCGGTTACTTGATCGGCGGCGCTCCAGGCATGGCCATCGCGTTTGTGGTGGCGGCGGGTATGAATGTGTTTTCCTACTGGAACTCCGACAAAATGGTCTTGAAGGCCTACCGTGCTGTGGAAGTCGGGCCAGATGATCGTGACCCTTTGATTGCCACCTACGCGCAAGATGTCCTGACGATGGCACAAAAGGCCAATATGCCGCGCCCCCGCATCTATGTGATTCAAAACCCTCAGCCAAATGCATTTGCAACCGGCCGCAATCCGGAAAACGCGGCCGTGGCCGCGACGACGGGCCTATTGTCGATGCTGAACCGGCAAGAGATTGCCGGTGTGATGGCCCATGAACTGGCGCATGTGAAGTGCCGCGACACCTTGACCATGACCGTTGCTGCGACTCTTGCGGGCGCGATTGGTATGCTTGCTAACTTCGCCATGTTTTTTGGTGGGGATCGGGAGCGACCGAACCCGATTGCCATGATCGCGATCATGGTGTTTGCCCCGATGGCCGCCGCTGTCGTGCAGATGGCCATTAGCCGCTCGCGCGAATATGAAGCAGACCGCCTTGGGGCCGAGATTGCCGGTGACCCAGAATGGCTGGCGTCGGCGCTTCAAAAGATTCAATATGGTGCACGGCAAGTCCATAATGAGGATGCTGAACGTCACCCTGCAACCGCCCATATGTTTATTATCAATCCGTTGGCTGGTGGATTGCGCGATAATTTGTTTTCCACCCACCCAGCGACTGAGAACCGTGTCGCGCAATTACAGGCGCTAAAGGCGCAAGACTTGCCGGGCAACACGTTAGGATTGGATGAGGGGTCATCGCGAACCTCTGGGCCCTGGGGGCGCAGAAAGGGGCCATGGGGATAATGAATTGGGATGCTTTATGCATCCTTGCCTCTGCCCTGGCACTTGACCGGAAGCGGTTGGACGCGCAGGAGCCTGCGCCATGCCGTCTGACCCATCCCATCCCGAACGCTCACGTCACCGTAGACCGCCATCTGGCTCTCCCCGCAGAGATTCCGGCCAAAGGTCTGGTGGTGAGCGCCGAACACCCCGTCCACTAGCCAATCCCGATCCGGCGCGCTTCGCTGCGGTCTGCCTAGTGTCCCATGTTGTGGATCAAAGGTGGACCTTGGAAGAGGCTATGCGCAAGGAGCAGGCGTTTGTTCGACTGGATGGGCGCGATCGCGGCTTTGCAGCTCATTTGACACTGGCCACCTTGCGCGCATTAGGTTTGGTAGATGCGGTCTTGGCGACAAAGTTGGCCAAGCCTTTGCCCGATAGTGCGCATTTTGCCAAAGCGCTCCTACGCGTCGGTGCTGCTCAGTTGATCGAGGGCTTAGCTCCGCCCCATGCGGCCGTAGGTCGGTCCGTAGATTTAGCGAAGTTTGAAGCAACCGGGCGTGGCTTCGCTGGCTTGATCAATGCGGTGCTGCGCCGGATTGCAACCGAACCCTTGGTGCGGCCGCACGACCGCGAACGCGTTCCTGCCTTGTGGTGGAACCGTTGGCGTGCAGCCTATGGCGCTGAAGCCGCTGATGCGATTGCGGCAAGCCTTTCCCGTCAGCCTGCTCTGGATCTGACAACAAAGGGCGATCCTGCAGCCATTGCCGCTGCGGTTGATGGCATCGTTTTGCCGACAGGCAGTATCCGACTTAAAGAAACGCCCAGCGATGTGACAAGCTTACCCCTTTGGGATGAGGGCAATTACTGGGTGCAAGATGCCGCCGCCGCTTTGCCCGCGCGCCTATTGGCAACGAAGCCCGGCGAAGTCGTCTTGGATATGTGTGCTGCCCCTGGCGGAAAGACCATGCAATTGGCTGCCAGTGGCGCGGATGTAACCGCGCTTGATCTCGATGCAGCGCGGATAAATCGCGTGGCGGAAAATCTTGCACGCACAAGCTTGACGGCGCGATTGCAGGTTGCAGATGCCCGTACCGTTTCGGCGGAACCCTATTTTGACGCGATTTTGTTGGACGCCCCCTGCAGCGCCACCGGCACGTTGCGCCGCAATCCAGAAACGCTTTGGATCAAGACGCCCAGTGACGTCGCGCGTTTTGCCACGGTGCAGATTGAACTGGTTCGCGCAGCCGCCGCAGCCCTGAAGCCGGGCGGTCGGCTTGTTTATGCCGTATGTTCGCTAGAGCCGGAAGAGGCCGATCCAGCGGTGGCGGCAGCCCTCGAGTCGGGGCTCAATTTGGCCCCAATATCGCCGGAAGAGGTGCCCGAATTGGGGCAAGCGGTGACCGATCAGGGCTGTTTGCGCGTGTTGCCAAGTTATTGGGGGGATCGGGGCGGCATGGATGGGTTCTTTATCGCGCGATTTGTAAAGCCAAGTTAGGTCGCCGGCCCACGGGCCAAATTGCCATCTTGCAGCAGCCCCCCGAAACAGAGCATGACTAAGCGATGTCAAAGCTACTCATCAGCCCGTCCATTCTATCTGCGGACTTTGCCAGACTCGGCGCCGAAGTTGCCGCAATAACACATGCGGGTGCCGATCTTATCCATATTGATGTGATGGACGGGCACTTTGTACCCAACATTACAATCGGCCCCCAAGTGGTGAAGGCTTTGCGTCCACACTCGGATCGGCCGTTTGATGTCCATTTAATGATCGCTCCGGCTGATCCCTATTTGCAGGCCTTTGCCGAGGCAGGGGCTGATATTATCTCGATCCATCCAGAAGCCGGTCCGCATTTGCACCGCAGTCTCCAGACTATTCGTAATCTGGGTAAGAAGGCTGGTGTCGTTTTAAATCCCTCCACGCATGAATCTGTCTTGGACCATGTCATGGATATGGTCGACTTGATTTTGGTGATGAGTATCAATCCCGGCTTTGGCGGCCAAGCATTTCTGCCCAGTCAATTGGGCAAGATTGAAACCTTGCGGAAGATGATTGATCGCACCGGCAGGGAAATTCTGTTGGAGGTCGATGGCGGGGTGAACCCTGAGACGGCCCGGGATTGCTACAATGCCGGGGCAGATACGTTGGTGGCCGGGACGGCCGTCTTCAAAGGTGGCCCTGAACATTATCAAGCCAATATTGCAGCCCTAAAAGCGGCCGCAGGCTAGAGGTTAGATATGCCAGTTCAAGCCAAGCATCAGTCAGGGGCGGGTATGACAGCGCGTCTCGGGCAACACATGCGCGGCCTCTTTGAAACCGACGTATTTCGTGAGGACGGCACGCTTGTTTCACGGCAATGGCACCCCTTGCCAGACTTCCGTCCCTCTGTTCACGAAGAAGGCCTTGAACTCTTGCAGGGCCGAACTCCCAGCCGCACAGGCCTCGGCAGTTTTGATCCTTTTCTTGGACCATTCTCGATTCCGGAGGCCATGACTCAAAGTTGGGCAGTTTCCTTTGAGTTTTTGCGCGATTTGTCGCCCTCCTACGGGGACTTGGTTCCCATTCTAGAGCTTTGGCTGGATCAGTGGTTCCAACGTCGGGCACAAGAGCCTCAAACTGGTTTGGCGATCTGGAAGGCGGCAGGCAGTGCCCCAAGTCGTAGCGATGTCCTGATTTGGCGCGGCCGTCGGGTGATAAATTGGCTGGCCCATCTCTTGCCCTTGTTGCCTTCTTTTTCGTCCTCGCTGCAAGGGAGAATTTGGCACGGGCTTTTGGCAGATATTGCTTCTTTGATTGAGCCCGACCGCGGTTTCCTTGCCAATCTGGCTGGCGGGTGGGAACCCATGAGCCGCCGCGCTAAATGGACGCGAGCCGCAGCCATTCTTGGCGTTAGCGGCAGTGCACCTGCGCTTTTGCGACAAACCACAGTCTCAGAAGCGCTAGATCATGCCGAGGAATTGATCGCACCAGATGGCATGTTTGCAGATGGGTCGCCGTTGGGAACCTTGTCTGCCGCTGCCGATCTTGCAATGCTCACACGGGTTGTGGAAGCTGAGCCAATCGCGCAACGCGTGCGGCAAGCCCTGGCTAGTCTGCAGCGTGCAGACGGCTCACTTGTGACGTTCAATAAGCAGCGCGGGTATGGCGGCTTGGTTGAGTCCGTATTGGGCCCGGGGCGCTGGCGGCGGTCATCCGTGCTCAAAACTGGACATATTGGCTTGATTGAGGCGGGTTCCACGCGCCTGTGGTTACGCACCCCCATGGGTGTCTCTGAAGTTGGACCTATAGTTGAATTTGAAGCCCACGGTTTGGCACTCCTATCCAATGGCCCTTCGGGTTTGTCGGCACTGCAGTTTGATCGATCCGTAGACCTCATCGACCCGCAAATCCGACGACGCGACGAAGATGGATCTGCTTTGCTGGAGGCCAAGGCGAGCTTTGAGGTTGAAGGCCAACGCCATAGTTGCGTCCGTACCATGACGATCAGCGACGATGGTCGTCATGTTCAGGGTGAAGACGCGATGTTTGCGGGTGCCAATGGATCTCGCGTGCGGATACGTACGCTGATGTTCGATTTGGGTGAGGGGTGTCGAGCTGTGCCCAGTCGCGATGGCGAGAGCATTTTGATCCGCACACCTGCAAACCGCGCGTGGCGGTTCCGCTGTCAAGGCTTGGATACCGAGGTAAATGAAGTTAACATCGACAATTCTGCTGGATTGTCACAAAATCGCCGCCATCAGCTGCTTTGTAGGGTACGAGGCGCCAATCTGGCCAAAGACATTATTATTCGTTGGGACTTGCAGGTCGAGGATTTGATTTGAACCGCCATAAACTCAAAATCTTTTCGACAGGCTACTTAATTGATATCGCCTTGGCGATATTGAGCTTCTGGCTTGCCCTCTATCTTGCCTACGGAATTGGTCTTGAGCCTGCGTCGGTCGAAGGTACGATCATTGCCTTGGTTTGTTATGGCATTTCGATCGCGGTCGCCTTGGTCGCCTTTCGGCTTAATCAATTGGTGTGGCGCTGGACTTCAGCCGACGACTTGGTTCGCTTAAGTCAAGCGATTGCCGCTGCGGGTATCGGGACGGTTGCGGTTCTATTCTTTGTCGATCCCTCGGTCACCGTGCCGCGCATTTCACCGGCTCTCGCCGCATTGGTTTCTCTTGTTCTGATGGCTGCAGCGCGCGGCTTTGCCCGGGTGCTTTCGGGGGGTGGTCTTCGTGCCCTTTTCCGCACCATCGCACCAAATGCACCTGCGACGATTTTGGTGGGGCCGACCGATGCAATCACGCAAGCAATTCACGCCGCTCGCTTGACGGGGCCGCTGCCGATCCGCCCAATTGCCATTGTTTCAACCATGGGCACCCAAGTCGGTAAGATTTTTGCCGGTGCACGCGTGTTTGGCGGCCTCGAAACCTTAGAGCCACTGGTCACCGATGCGCTGTCGCGCAACTCTGAAGTCCGGATTGCGCTCATTGGTCGTGACCCCGCCCGCAGAGCTGCCCAAGTCGCCTTGCAAGTTGCTGCCCGAAAGGGTGTTGCCCTGATGCGAATTCCCGAAGGGGCAGGTGCCACTCTGGGTGCGGTGCATCCCGCCGATGTTCTTGGACGCACACGCCGCGAACTCGATTTACGCGGTCCTCGTGGTCTTGTCCGATTTAAGCAGATTTTGGTGACCGGCGCAGGCGGGACCATTGGCAGCGAAATCGTCAAGCAAATCGCGGAGCTGTCCCCCAGCAGGATCGTTTTGGTTGACTCGTCTGAGAATAATCTCTTCCAGATCTCGTCAGAAATCCGTGCCACCCACCCCAGTATCGATATTGTCGCACGTCTCTGTGACATTCGCGATGCGCAACGCATCAATGCGATCTTTGAAAAATATCGTCCCCATGTGGTCGTTCATGCTGCGGCAAACAAACATGTGCCGATGATGGAAGGCCATTTCTGCGAGGCCCTTGAAGTTAATCTCGGCGGCACATGTGTGGTCGCTGATGCCGCTATGGCAGTGGATGTTGAATCCTTTGTCTTCATTTCCACCGACAAGGCGGTCAATCCCGTTAATGTTATGGGCGCGGCGAAACGTGTTGCCGAGCTTTATGTGCGCGATTGCTCGCGCCGAGCCAAAGGGGCCTTCCACTCGGTTCGCTTTGGTAACGTTCTGGGGTCAAGCGGTTCGGTTATGCCGGTGTTTGAGCGCCAGATTGCCCGAGGCGGGCCTGTCACCATTACCCATTCAGAGATGACGCGTTGGTTCATGACGGTCGAGGAAGCCAGCTCCCTCGTGCTGCAGGCGGCCGCCATTGGGGCTGAAAAGGGTGGCACCATGTCCGGCGGTCAGTTTGTGCTCGACATGGGCGAACCTGTACGGATTATGGAACTCGCTGAGGCGATGATCCGGATGAAGGGAAAAGAGCCCTGGCGCGATATCGCAATTGTGGAAACAGGCTTGCGGCCCGGCGAACGTTTACATGAAGAATTGTTCCACTCGTTTGAGCGTGTTGAAAACACAGCTGTAGACGGGGTGCTTGTCGCCAGCGATCCTATGGAGCCACCCGAAAACCTGCGTACGCTGATCGATCATGTTTTGGATGCCGCCCGAAAGGATAAGGAAACGGCTGCCTTGATGTGGTTACAACGCATTTTGCCAGACTTTAAACGGCGAGGCGATCAAGCCATGATTAAGAGCGTTGATCTGCGAAACATCGAATAGGCCCACCGAAACTAGCTTTTAGCCGAATCCGTGTCGGTGCGATTCTTGCCATGGAGGGCTTCTATTGCCCGCCCGCTAAGGACCGCCATGGCTTTCGCCTTACCCGCTTCCGCCAGCTCAAGGCGTTGACCAGGATTGCGAGCCAAGGTTTGAAGCCAGCGGATGGCCTCATCCATGCGGGGCTCGGCCCATCTTGCTGCCTTTTGAGTATAGACCATGTCAGGATCATCAAGTGCCACAAGGTCAGCATTGACCAAAGCCACGCATTTATTGTCCATAAAGTCTAAGTTTCCCGACCACTTAGTCGCAATCAGGGGGCGTCCTGCTAACATGATTTCGGCGAGATTCAGCCCGAACCCTTCGGTGCGATGCAAAGAGATATAGACATCGCAGGCAGCATATAAATCGTGCAAATCTTCCAGGCCATCACCTGCAGGGCGCAGGATGATTTGCGGACCTGCAACTTGGGCAGCTTCTCGCAGGCGATGCAGCGAGTCTGGAAACCGATCACCAGACAAATGACGCAGGATTAACCGAGCATCGGGTTGATCATGAAAAGCGGCCACAAATGCGGAAATGGCCCCAATAGCATTTTTGCGGGTCAGGCTAGAGGCAAGTGAAAAGCTTTGAATGGCAACAAAGGCAGAGTCAGAAATGCCAAGCGCTTCACGACTCCGAGCGCGGCGCTCTGCCGTCACCTCTGGCGGCGGCAAGAGCGCGACCGGATGGGGAACGACATGAACCGGAACATCAAACAGCTTTTTAAGTGCGTTGGCTGAGAAGGTGCTGGGGGTCCAGATTTCGTGCGCAAAACGCCCAGCCAACTTCCAAAAAGCGGGCACGACTTCCAGTTCCCAGACCCAATAGCCAATTATCTTTCGATTGCGCAGCTTTTCTTTGCCCATTTTGGCAAGGGCGTGAATGGCAACGTCGGGATTCAAGGCGACAATCAAAACATCATCTGGTGCCGGCTCTTCGGATCGGATCGCAAGCTTTGGATCGATCGGTGCCCCAATCCATTCAGACGCATCAACTCGACGCACAATGATGCCGCGAGAGCGCAGTTCATAATCGAGCAGCTTGGCAGCCACCCCATGTCCGATCGGAGAGGAAAACGAACCCACAATGGTGACAGAATGAATTGGATTATCTGGAAAAGTTCCCGCTGCCGGGATACTTGCAGCCAGCATCGGCTCAGTCAAAAAGCGGATCCGCTTACCGATCATTAGGCGTGTCGGAAGCGGCAGCTTACGCCATAATCTCCGACAATCTTCTATGAATCCCATCGTGGTCTCCGCAGATTACCTCCTGAACCGTCATCTTTGGTTGTGAAGCGGTAATGCCCTTCTGTATGGCCAAAATCAAGAGCCTTACTTTCGACCAATGCTCACATAGGTGAACCCGTCCTTGCGCAGATCGTCTGGATTATAAATGTTCCGCAAATCCACCATGACAGGCTTTGTCATCTGCGTCGCAATCCGCTCAAAATCGAGGGCACGGAATTGGTCCCATTCGGTTAGGATAACGATCGCATCTGCATGGTCAGCAACCGCATAAGGGCCGTCTACCATCTCAATGCCAGAGAGCTCTTTTTTGGCTTCTTCCATGCCTTCGGGATCATAGGCTTTGATCTTTGCGCCCGCTGCCAGCAGAGCAGGCACGATGTCCAAGCTTGGCGAATCGCGCATGTCGTCTGTGTTTGGCTTGAAGGTCAGGCCCAAAATGCCAATGGTCTTGCCATTCACATCCCCGCCGCATGCTTCAATTACCTTGCCAGCCATACGCTTCTTTCGGTTGGTATTGGAAGCAACGGTTGCCTCCACAATCGTCACCGGGGCGTGGGCTTCTTGAGCCGTGCGCATCAGCGCCAGGGTGTCTTTCGGGAAGCAGGATCCACCATAACCGGGCCCAGCATTCAGAAACTTTTTGCCAATTCGGTTGTCGAGGCCAATCCCGCGCGCAACTTCTTGGACATTGGCACCTACCTGTTCGCACAGGTCAGCCATTTCGTTGATATAAGCGATCTTGACGGCCAAGAATGCATTGGCGGCATATTTGATCAATTCGCTGGTCCGTCGATCTGTAAACAGGATCGGCGTTTCATTCAAAAACAAGGGCCGATAAAGCTCGCGCATGACTTGGCGTGCGCGCTCATCCTCGGTCCCCACGACGACGCGGTCTGGTCGCTTGAAGTCGCCAATTGCAGCCCCTTCGCGCAGGAACTCAGGATTGGAAACCACGGAGAAGTCCCCTTTTGGGTTAACTTCCGTCATGATTGATTGAACGAGGTCACCTGTCCCAACCGGGACGGTCGATTTGTTCACGACGACCGTATAGCCTTGCATATGCTCGGCAATTTCGCGCGCGGCCTGCTCCACATAAGACAAGTCCGCATGGCCGTCGCCGCGCCGCGATGGCGTTCCGACCGCGATGAACACGGTGTCGGCATCCTTTACGGCCTCGCTTAGATCGGTTGTGAAGGATAGTCGACCAGCCTTCACGTTAGATGCGACTAAGTCTTCAAGTCCGGGCTCGAAGATTGGCATAATCCCTTGGTGCAAACGGTCAATCTTGCCTGCATCCTTATCGACGCAAATAACCTGATGCCCGAAATCGGCGAAGCAGGCACCTGAAACCAAACCAACATAACCTGTGCCAACCATTGTAACGCGCATGTTTCGAACCCTTATCTATATCGATTTCATGTGATGCAGGGCCGATCATATAGCCCAAATTAATCTGCTCTTAACCTGCTTCTTTAGGCGATAGGTTTGAAGAAAATAAGTCTATTGCTGTAAATGCGCAGGTCAAACCGCTGAACTTTCCAGTCTTTAGTCTCGCGCCAGCAGCTTTTCGATCATAGCCCGGACGTCTGGGCCAAGTTCAGGATCCTTGAGCGCATAACCGATAAAGGCTTCGGCATAGCCAATACGAGAGCCGCAATCAAAGTCGCGTCCCTGAAACTCAACGGCATGGAAGGCTTGGACTTCCATCAATCGCAGCATGGCGTCGGTCAATTGAATTTCGCCACCTGCCCCACGTTCCTGGGTTTCAAGATAATGGAAAATTTCTGGCTGAAGAATATAGCGACCCGTAATCCGCAAATTTGAAGGTGCAACTTCTTTAGCTGGCTTCTCGACCATGCCGGTGACCGGCATGGATTTGCCAACTTTAGGACCATGGGCAATCACGCCATAGCTCGAAACCTGATCCATTGGCACAGGATCTACGGCAATCACGTTGCCGCCAACCTCCTCATAGCCCGCAATCATTTGGGCTAGGCATGAAGGGCTTGCCTGCACCAAAACGTCCGGCAGCAAAACAGCAAAAGGCTCGTTACCAATAATGTCTCGGGCGCACCAAACCGCATGTCCAAGGCCGAGCGGTGATTGTTGGCGTACAAAGCTTTTTGACCCCGCCTCTGGCAGCATGTCCTCAAGCATTTTCAATTGCACAGTCTTGCCGGCCCGACGCAGGGAGTCTTCCAGCTCATAAGCGCGGTCAAAATAGTCCTCGATCGCATTTTTATTGCGGCCAGTCACAAAGACAAAATGTTCAATTCCCGCTTCCAACGCCTCTTCAACAACCCAATGGACGGCGGGGCGATCAAAGACGGGCAACATTTCTTTCGGCAATGATTTGGTTGCCGGCAGCACACGTGTTCCAAACCCTGCCACTGGCAAAACGGCTTTACGAATTTTCTTCATGACTATTTTCCTCGAGCCCGCGCAAATCTGTGCGCTCTATAGTCCGTCAAGTCTTTAGTGCCCACCCGCTGTTGCAGATATCTGGGAGTGCCAGTCGACTCATAGTGTGCGGCAAGTAGCAGAAATCGTGCCATGAGTGGTTGAAAAACTGCGGTTTTCGCAGCGATTGAACCGACCAAACACCGGCAAACTGGGCGCTGGCCTTGAGGCGATGTCTTGCGTGCTTTATGCGGGCTCCTGATCATTCGCCTGTCACACCCATGGACTGGACCCCTCATGAAGATTTTTATTGATACTGCCGAAGTCGCCGATCTGAAAATTCTGGCTGCAACTGGCCTCGTTGACGGCGTGACGACAAATCCATCTCTGATCGCAAAGTCCGGGCGCAAGATTGCCGATGCTATTGAAGAGATCTGTGCATTGATTCCTGGCCCCATCAGCGCAGAAGCTGTGGCAAGCGATTATGATACCTTGCTGGCTGAGGGCCGCTTTTTGGCAAAGATCGCCCCAAATGTCGTGGTTAAGCTGCCTTTGACCCCTGTTGGCTTGCGCGTCTGCAAGACTTTGGTCGATGAGGGCACGCCGGTTAATGTCACTTTGTGCTTCTCGGCTGTGCAGGCCTTGTTGGCTGCAAAGGCTGGCGCAACCTACATTTCGCCCTTTATCGGACGTCTCGATGACAATGGTCAGGACGGGATGGAACTCATCCGCGATATTCGGGTTATCTACGACAATTACGGTTTTGAAACGCAGATCCTAGCTGCCTCTGCGCGCACAGCGATGCATGTTCGAGATGCTGCCTTGGCGGGTGCCGATTGTGCAACCTTGCCGCCTGCAGTCTTCCACGCGCTTTATAAGCACGTTTTAACCGATCTCGGGTTAGAAGCATTTATGAAGGACTGGGCTAAGACCGGTCAGTCGATTTTGTAGGTCGACTGGGGGAAATTGAGCCATAATGGGACTGCCGTTCTTTGATGGCGAACCCCGCGTTTAAGGGCAAGTTTTTGGCGAAACATATGCAATCCCCTTTGATTACTCCGGTTATCTTGTCAGGCGGCGCTGGGTCGCGCCTTTGGCCGTTGTCGACGCAGACCAAGCCCAAGCAGTTCCACGCCTTAGCTGGGGCAGCCACCATGTTTGGCCAAACATTGCAGCGCGTTGCGGCCGATCAGGCCGCGCAATTTGGCGCACCCCTCATCATTTGCGGCCTCAGCCACCTCGGCCCGGTCAGCGAGGAGCTTGAGCGAGAAGGGGTACACGCAGCAACAATCGTGCTCGAGCCCAAGCCACGCAACACAGCACCAGCTCTCGCCATTGCCGCGCTGATACAAGCCGAGCGGGACCCAAACGCGCTGATGCTGGTCTTACCTGCTGATCACGTGATTGCACGCCCGGAAAACTTGCATCGGGCCTGTTTGAATGCCTGTGCCGCGGCCCTAGACGGTCGCATTGTCACCTTCGCCGTAACCCCCACCGCGCCTGAAACTGGCTATGGCTACATTAAAAGCGGTGAAGCGCTCGGCGAAGGTGTGTTTGCGGTAGAAGCCTTCCGCGAAAAACCAGATTTGGCTACGGCTGAGGCTTATTTGGCCGATGGGCATTATGCTTGGAATGCGGGCATTTTCTTTTTCAAGGCCAGCGCGTTTTTGGCAGAACTCGATCTGCACGCCCCAGAGGTTCTAAAGGCTGCAAGGGAGGCTCTCGCCTTGGGGCGTCGGCACGAAGGGTGTGTTTATTTAGACGAGGCCGCCTTTGTAAAAGCCCCATCTATCTCGGTCGATTATGCGGTGATGGAACCCACTGACCGCGCGGCTGTGGTCCCGGTGGATATGGGCTGGAATGATGTTGGTTCCTTCCTGACGCTCTGGGATTTGGCCGAAAAGGACGCCAACGCCAATGTCTCCCAGGGACCCACCGCCTTGTTCGATACACAAGGCTGCCTCGTACGTTCAGAGGAAACCCCGGTCGCTTTGATTGGGGTGGAAGACCTCGTCGTCATCGCAACGGCACAAGGCATTTTGGTCATGCACAAGGATCGTGCCCAAGACGTTCGTCTCGCGGCGGACGCCTTCAAAGCGAAGAGCTGAAATGCCACGCGATTTCAACTACATTCTTACGGTCAGATGTCCCGACCAGACAGGTATTGTTGCCGCTGTCTCGCGCTTTCTCGCCGACCGCGGACTAACCATTGAAGAAGCCGATCATTTCCATGATCAGCTTGAAGGCCATTTCTTCATGCGGACGGCCTTCAAGTCGAGCTCTGAGTCTGTCCCATTGCCCTTGATGGAGTTGCAAGCTGGCTTTGCGCCTATCGCGCGTCGCTACAAGATGGATTGGGCGTTTCATCCGACCAGCGAGAAGCCACGCATTGTTCTGGCGGTTTCTAAGTCCGGCCATTGCCTGAATGATTTGTTGCACCGCTGGCGGTCTGGCTGGTTACGGGCAGATATTGTCGGTGTTGTATCCAATCATGAAGATCTACGTGAAGAAGTCCAATGGCATGGATTGCCCTATCTTTATCGACCTGTAAGTCCAGAGACTAAAGCGCAAGCTGAGGCGGACTTTCTAGCCTTTATGCAAGAGCATCGAGCCAATCTCTTGGTGCTCGCCCGCTATATGCAAGTCTTGACGCCAGAGACAGTGGCAGCCCTGCACGGCCGGTGTATCAATATCCACCATTCCTTTTTGCCGGGATTTAAAGGGGCCAAACCATACCACCAAGCGCATGCGCGGGGCGTGAAAATGATCGGGGCGAGCGCTCATTATGTGACTGCCGATCTAGACGAAGGACCCATTATCGAGCAAGGGGTAGAGCGCGTCACCCATTCCGATACGCCCGATGATTTGATCGAAATTGGTCGCGATCTCGAATGCACCGTACTCGCTCGTGCGGTCCGGTGGCATTGTGAACATCGTGTTCTCTTGGCCGGTCATCGTACAGTAGTTTTTCGCTAACTAGATTTGGGTGCGCAAGAACCCGCATCCCAACAAGTCATTCCCTTTATTCTAACCGCATTCCGCGCTAGTGCACTGCCACTTCAATTGGAGCTCACAAGATGACGAACACCACGATGCCTAAACCCTTGACGGATTTGGCAACCAATACTCTCGAATTTGAGATGAATCCTTTGGTGAAAGCCACTGGCTTCCGTGAGTATGATGCCCGTTGGTGGTTTGGCATTCAGGGCAATGCAAAAGCGCCTGAGTTGAATTTTCTGGGGGTGCAGGCCTTGGGTCTGGGCCTCGGCACCTTGTTGCATGAGTATGGCGCGAGCCGCGTTGTCGTCGGTCATGACTTCCGCTTTTACTCGTTGTCGATCAAGCAAGCTTTGACCATTGGGTTGATGCAAGCGGGCTGTGAAGTTTTGGATATTGGATTGGCGCTATCGCCAGTGGCCTATTACGCACAGTTCGCCTTGGACGCACCCGCCGTGGCGATGGTCACGGCAAGTCACAATGAAAATGGCTGGACCGGCGTCAAAATGGGCGCGCAAAAGCCTTTGACCTTCGGCCCCGATGAAATGGGCAAACTGCGCGACATCGTTTTGTCAGGTTCGTTTGTTGAACGACCCGGCGGCAGCCTCACGCGCGTTGAAGGCATGCGTGAGCGTTACATTGCCGACGCGGTGGGTGATTTCAAGCTCAGCCGTCCGATCAAAGTTGTTGTCGCTTGCGGCAATGGGGCGGCGGGGGCTTATGCGCCTGATGCCTTGCGTCGGATGGGCGCAGAAGTTGTCGAGATGGATTGCGATCTCGATTGGACCTTCCCGAAATATAACCCCAACCCAGAAGACGAAGAAATGCTCCACGCGATGGCCGAGACCGTGCGTGCGACAGGGGCAGAGCTGGCCTTGGGCTTTGATGGCGATGGCGACCGCTGTGGGGTGGTTGATGATTCAGGGGAAGAGATTTTTGCCGATAAGATCGGCCTCCTTCTCGCCCGAGACATGAGTGCCTTGCATCCAAACGCAACCTTTGTCGTCGATGTGAAGTCCACAGGGGCATATGAGATTGATCCGGTTTTGAAGGCGAACGGCGCCAAGGTTGACTATTGGAAGACCGGCCATTCCTATATTAAGCGCCGTACCAATGAGCTCAATGCTCTGGCGGGCTTTGAGAAGTCTGGCCATTTCTTCCTGCGCGCACCCTATGGACGCGGCTATGATGACGCTTTGGTCGCGGCCCGTGTGATCTTGGCGATGTTAGATCGGGCTGGTGGGGCCAAGCTTTCTGAGATGAAGCAGAAACTGCCGCTGACCTGGACCTCGCTCACCATGTCCGCCCACTGCGGGGATGAAGTGAAATATGGGGTCATCGATCGCGTCGTGGCCGACTATGTGGCGCTGGCTGCTGCTGGCGGGAAAATCCTTGGGCGCGCTATCCGCGATGTAAACACGGTCAATGGCGCACGTGTAACGCTGGAAGACGGCTCATTTGTGCTTGTGCGGGCTTCCTCGAACAAGCCTGAATTGGTGGTCGTAGTTGAGAGCACTGTTTCAGATGCCGACATGCGCGCCCTCTTCCATGAGGAAGCCAAGCCACGTCTGTCTGCCTTCTCAGAAGTCGGCCATTATAATCAAACGGTCTAGGCCTTAGAGGGGCACCGGAACATGGACTTGGAGATCAAGCGCCTACGGTCTTGGATGTTTGACCACGCACTGCCCTTATGGGCAGATCGCGGGTGGGACCGGGTTCATGGTGGGCCAGTCGAGGAGCTGGCACTAGACGGTGGCTCTTCTGACCCGGGCTTTAAGCGTGTTCGGGTTTTCTGTCGGCAAGTTTATGTCTATTCCCACGCCTATCTTCTTGGTTGGCAGCCGGGCATTACGCACGCCAAAAAAATGTATGACGCAATGGTGTCTCATTGTTGGCAGGGGCCCGATTTAGGCTGGGCCAAACTTGTTACGTCGGATAATCAAATTCTTGATCCGACCACGGACCTTTATGACAATGCGTTCGCCCTGTTCTCGCTCGGCTGGTTTTATCGCATTTCACCCACGCCGGATGTCTTGGAATACATGCACCAGACTGTCGCTTTGATCGACACGAAGATGCGCCATCCAAAGCTTGGGTTTTGGCATCAAATTCCAGCTAAAGGGCCCCGGCTACAAAACCCGCACATGCATTCTTTGGAAGCTTGCTTGGCTTGCTTTGAAAGCACGCAAGACCCGATTTTCGCCCGATTGGCACACGAAATCATCGGCCTGTTTAACGGACATTTTTATGACCCAGCGCGTCGGACCTTATGCGAGTATTTCGACGATAATCTTGACCGACTGGCCGACGAGAAAGGCCATTGGGTAGAGCCCGGTCATCAGTTTGAATGGGCTTGGATATTGGCCTCCGCCCATAAGTTATTGGGCGTGGACGTCACCGAACAGGTGGAAGGCTTGATTGCATTCGGCGAGGAAAAGGGCGTCGATCACGCACGTGCTGCCACCTATAATGTCATCCTAGATGATGGGCGGTTTGTCGATGCGGGTTCGCGAACTTGGCCGAATACCGAGCGTTTGAAGGCCGCCGTGGCTCTTTTTGAATTGACAGGAGCGGATCCTGTTCCCGTTTTGCGGCCAACTTTGCAGCTCTTGCTCAACCACTATCTGGCGGTGGAGCCTTTAGGGGGCTGGATTGATGCGTTTGATCAAGCGGGTAAGCCCATCGCGCAAGCCATGCCGACCTCGACCTTCTACCATTTGTTTCTGGCCTTCGCCGAAGTGTTGCGGGTTGCAGACCGGCTAAAAGCACATTAGCCACTCGTCGCAATTCTTATGCAGGAGCGCCTGCGTTTGAGACCTATCAGAAGGCTCTTCCCGTGTCAGACGTTTCCATGCAGCAGGTCCGAATTGGTGTAGCGGGTGCCGGCGTATTTGGCCGTAATCATGCCAATAAGATCAAAGCCAATCCACGGGCCACGTTAGTGGGGATCTTCGATCTGAGTGCCGAGCGTGCAGAGGCCTTGGCCTCAGAAATGCAAACCCAAGCCTTTACAGAGCTCTCAGCTATTCTCGCTGAAGTCGATGCACTTGTGGTTGCCACCCCGGCCATCGCCCATGGTGGGGTGGCCCGTGCCGCAATTGATGCGGGTAAGCATTGCTTGGTCGAAAAGCCTTTAGCCGCGACATCTGCGGATGCGGATATTCTTTGCCAGCATGCCGCCGAACGGGGCCTCGTGCTGCAGGCGGGCCATCAAGAGCGCTATATTTTCCAAGCCATGGGTCTGTTTGAGGTTGAGGAGCGGCCAAGCTTGTTGCACGCAACGCGTGTTGGGTTGCCGAGTGTTCGTGGTGCCGATGTGTCGGTCACGTTAGACTTAATGGTCCATGATATTGATTTGGCGCGCTTGCTGTTTCGTGCTGAACCGGTTGCAATCACAGCAACACGCTTGGCTGGCCAGCCAGACAATCCAGATGCGGTCGAGGCTGTCTTAACGTTTGAAGGCGGCGGTGAAGCCCGCTTCCTCGCAAGCCGGGCAGCGGAAGAGCGTGACCGCCGCATGACGATCAATTATGCGGGCGGCGAGGTGGCGATTGATTTCATTGCTAAAAGCTTCAGCGACGGGCCCGGCTTTGGCCTGCATGCAGATTTTGCAACCCGCATTCCCGATCCCATGGGGGCAGCCACGGCGGACTTTATCGCTGCCATTCTCGGCGAGCGCCAAGTTGCAATTTCGGCGGTCGATGGCGCCGCAGCGGTGCGGATTGCAGAAGCAATCGATACTGCCACCCGCGCCTGATTGTTGTGCTTGGTTGCCAAAAGTGATGTGACCTTCTGTGGTAGCTTGCAGTAATCCCCCAATTCATGGCGTATGAGGCAGCCACGCCCTGTTTGCGGCCTAGTTTGAGATTGAGTGGTACAAACCATGACTGAGAACACCCGTCCCCCGATTGGCTTTATCGATCTGTTGGCCCAACGCCGTAGGCTTGGAAGTCGCATTGATGAAGCGGTAATGGGCGTGATCAATGGTGGTGCCTATATCATGGGTCCACAGGTCCAAGCCTTTGAGGCGGCCTTGGCAGAATTCGGGCAGGCGAAATATGCGTTGTCCTGCGCTAATGGCACCGACGCTTTGGTCTTGCCATTGATGGCCTGGCACATTCGGACAGGCGACGCCGTTTTCTGTCCAAGCTTTACCTTCGCTGCGACGGGCGAAGTTGTGCCTTGGCTGGGCGCGACCCCTGTTTTTGTCGACGTTGATCCTGTGACCTATAATCTCAATCCAGCCCATCTCGAGGCATCGATTGAGGCAGTCATTGCTGAAGGCAAGTTGAAGCCCAAAGTAATCATTGCGGTCGATTTGTTCGGCCAGCCCGCCAATTATCCAGAGATTTCGGCTATCGCAAAAAAATATGGCCTGAAGCTGATCGCGGACTCCGCCCAAGGCTTTGGCTGCACACTCCACGGCAAGCATCCCATTCACTGGGCCGATGTCGCCACCACAAGCTTCTTCCCCGCAAAGCCATTGGGCTGTTATGGCGATGGCGGTGCTGTGCTGACCGATGATTATGCGTTGTGGGAAGTGATGGATTCGCTGCGCGTACATGGCAAAGCAACCAAGAGCGACCTGGTTGGAAAAACCTTCGAGCATGATCCGAAATATCTCAACATTCGCATCGGCATGAATTCCCGCCTCGACACGGTTCAGGCCGCCATCCTTTTGGAAAAGCTAGCGGTTTTTGCGGACGAAATCGAAGCCCGTAATCGGATTGCTGCCCGTTATAATAAGCTTCTCGGCGACAGCGTGGTTGTGCCGACAGTCATTGAAGGCGGCGTGTCCACGTGGGCGCAATATACAATAGAAGTGCCTGATCGTGATGGCCTAGCTGCCTATGCCAAGAGCCGTGGCGTGCCGACAGCGGCTTATTACCCGATCCCAATCCACAAGCAGGATGTTTATAGCCGTTTCCCGGTTGGCCCGGGCGGTCTTCCCGTAACAGAAGCCAAAGCCGATCTTGTCATTTCTCTACCCATGCACCCGGATTTGGATGAGGATACCCAGGATTACATCGTCGAGACGGTTCGCAATTTTGCCGGGCGGAATGGCGTTTAGTTAAGATTTCCGTCCGGGTACGCGCACCAGATTCTAGCCAGAAAGTGGCAAGAAAATGATGCGAAGGAATTTATTGTCTTCTGTTAAAATGGAACAAAGTGGCCACTCGGTAGTGGTAAGCAGACTAGAATTCATTCTCAAGCATGACCTCCACGTCATATAGCCTTTTAAAGCCCTCTAAAATCTTCAGGTTTGTCCTCCAAGCAGGATCCTCAGTACTCGCAGCTGCGGGAAGATTTTCAAAAACAATGGCATGCTCGTTGAGCAATCCCTTTGTTAAAGCAACGTGTATCGGCGCGAAATTTAGATCAAGCTCCAAATTTATAAAATGCATGACTTCCATTATTAATGGCAAATCAAACACATGTTGCGCGCACAAATCAACTTCTGCATCCAAAATTTTTTCAACAGTCTTAAGGTTGCTTTTGGCAATCCTCCGCTGCACAACCCTATCAATTTGTTCAATTTCATTGTCCCACATAAACTTCAGCACGCGGCTTATATTGTAGGGGTCATCAAAGATCGCTTGGTTCCAAGCATACACAAAAGCGAGCATATGCTCATCGGAAATATCAACAGTTTGACGCTGAAAATCCTGAAGTAGGTGGCTTAGAGATGTCACAGGCCGAAAGACATCGGGGCAGAACTCGCGCTTGTTTATACCAAAGTAAAGCCGCCCATTTGGCTTGAGGCGGCCAACGATTTCCTTAATAGCAAGAACTGGGTTTGAAAGGAAATTAATTGATTGATGAAAGGCTGCAAAATCGAAATCTTCAGTCTTTAATCCAGCTATGTTTACGCATGTATTGCCATTTCTACCAGACGATGGATATCTGGGCGGCTTGATTTTGAGGTTTGTGACGGATTGGGCATTTGGGAACTCATCTAGCGAAGCTGTTGCATTAACGGCTAGCCCATGCCCTTCAAGCATCTCCAGGAGTGGTCTGCGATTTGAGGCGAGAGAAACGGCCATTTACCGAGTGTCCTTAATTTGATAACCAAAAACGCCTTCAATGTTGCTAACGAACGCAGTCTTATAACGCCTCGTCATGCACCGCCAACCTTGAAAGCGGTTGAAATTAAACATGATCGTTCTGCACTGCATCGCCTGTAATACTTTGTCAATCCGGCTGTAGCCGAGACGCAATATAGAAAGACTGTGCACCTAACTTGATGTTTTACGGTCCCGCATTCTGAACTCAATGGCTTACACTTCTCGTAATTGCTAGACAGTTCTGAGTTTCGATTTTCCTTCTGCAGCACTGCCCATGATACTTATAATCTGATAAGCTTAGTTCAGTTTGGAATTTTGAGCATTCGCAAGAGACAACTTGGAGCTGTTTGACATCAGTGGCAAGCCTATTTCAAATGAGTAAGATATTCACAAATTAAACTAGGAGTGCGGCGTTGAATCCCACCAAAGCCCCAACGCGAAGAAAAACGGTACAAAAAGAGCGGCAGGGTCTCGCTCAAAAGGGGGTCGTGACATCCCAATCTAAGTCGCAGGCAAATGCAGGAATAACGCCGGAGGGGATATTGCGGTCTGACAGCCTTAGAACAAAACATGTTCAATCAGCCAAACCCTCCGCCAAAGCAGGGGATTCTGTTTCTCAGACTTCAATGCCGTTGGCCGCCAAAGCATTTGTCGGATACTCCCTCTCTAAGCCGGTTGGATCACCACAAGTGGCAACGAAAATTGGACCGAAGCCTCCCCTGAAAGAGTTGGTCGAGGCAATCGCAAGGCCAGCTAACGTGCGTGTTCCAACCCAAAAAGTAAGGCTTGGCTCTGGCCCTGAATGGGTTGTGCCAAAGTCTGACGAAGAGATTATTGCCTTGCTTGAGGCAAGGCATAACGTGGATATCATGAATGCGAAACTTTTAGAGGAAATTACAAGTACAAAGATTCGGCTGAATGCTTTGGAAGCCTCAACGTCCTGGCGCATTACTGCGCCGCTCCGCAGCAGCGTCATGGCACTTCGCGCCCTAAAGAACCAGCCACGGGCTCTTATAAGCGGCCCAAAGAAAATTTGGCGAGAGCTCGAGGGCGAGCTTCGGGTGAGGTCAGTCCAAACACCTGCTGTCGCGCCTGTATTAAAGATGCCGCTCAATGACCGCCAAAAAAACAATCCACTCTTTGTGGGGATTGGGGATGGAGATATCGCCTCTATTCGTCTCGGATTGCAGCTGCCTCTCGAGGCAATTGCTAAAGAAAGGGCAGGCACTTCAAAAATCTATTATGAGGGTGATTTGCCCGCGTTTGAAGAAATCAAGAATGCTGAAGTCGTATTCTTTAAGCGGACCTACATGACGCCTACGGTTGAACTGGCTAAGGCGGTTGCTGCTGCCAATATCCCCATCGTTTATATGATTGATGATGATTTTTGGTCAATTCCACCAAAGTCACCATTAGGACAACGGTTCCGGGAACTCAATGCGTTTAATAATATCGCGGCACAGGTCAAAATGGCTGACCACACTGTTATCTGGTCGCCCGCGGTCCGAAAACGATTAGAAGCACTTACAAATCGTATATCGAAGTTTCGTGGACCATCAAATGCAGAGATATTCGATAGTCTTCCGCCGCCGGCGGCGATCAAGGCGGAAGAAACTCGCATCGGCTATGCTGGCGGTATTACCCATGCTGATGACCTTCTATTGTTAAGGGAGCCCATATTGAGGCTGCTTTCTGAACGGCCGACCCTCATCTTCGAGTCGATTGGGCTAGAAATTAGCTGGTTGGAGGGTCACCCTCAGTATCGTCATTTTAAGGGTAAGCCAAAGCTTGAAGAGTTCTATTCACTTCTACTTTCGCGATCATGGGCTGTCGCGGTTGCGCCGCTTGTAAATAACAAGTTTAATCTCGGGAAGTCGGATAACAAATTCAGAGAATATTCTGGTGCTGGATTGCCGGGGGTATACTCGAGAATGCCGGTTTATTCTGACAGTGTTGTCGATTTGGTCGATGGTGTGCTGGCAGAAAATACACCGGCTGCTTGGTACAAATCGATCGCAGATTTGTTAGACAACCCCAAAAAGCGGGAAATCATTGCCCAAAACGCCAAGATGATGGCTCGAACGGTCCTGTCAGAGGCCAGTACTTTAAAGCAATATGTTGAAGTCATACGCAAAGTGAAGCGAAAGCCTTACATTTTGGCGATTGGTCCTCAAAGTTTGCCGACATTTCGAATCGATATCCACGCGCCATTCTCGATACTGGAGGCCAAAGGTGAACTTGATTGGGGCTGCATCAATACTGAACACGCAACTAAAGCCGATATTGATCGGGCAGATGCGATTGTCGTTGTGCGTGCGGTCGAGCCTATTGCATTGGGATTAGTTGAGTACGCCCGCGCACGGGGTAAGGCCGTAATTTACTCTTGGGATGACAATTGGCTCAAGTTCCCAAAGGATGGGTCTCCTTTATCAAGTTTCATTTGGCGGAAGGAGAATCAATTGGCGCTCAAACAGATTCTACAGAATTCTCACGTTGTTAAGGCGTCAACCATAGAGATTTATAAAGAGAGCCTCCGACACAATCCCTTGGTTGTGATGTACCCTTATGGGTTCGACCTGTCATTGAAGGAGAAGATAAAACGCGTTCCCAAGAGCAAGAATGGCGTGCGGATTGGATACTTTGGAACCCCTGGCAGAGACAACCAGTTTGATTTTGTTTTAGATGCTTTAAAACAGGTTCAAGATAGTCACCCGGAAGTGGAAATTGAGTTTTTCGGCTTTGTCCCAGAACGTGCTCGCGAGCTAAAAAATGTAAAGGCAATCGCTTATCGAGAGGACTATGAAGGGTCTGTTCGGCAGTTTTTGAGCCGAAACTGGGACATTGGCTTAGCACCCTTGGCCCAGTTCGCATTTAATCGCGCTAAACTTCCAACCAAGTATCGCGATTATGCCGCTGGCGAATGTGCAGGGATTTACACTAATATTACTTGCTATCAAAACGTCGTAACCCATGGCAAAACTGGCTTACTGTGTGAGAATACCCCAGACGATTGGGCTAATGCCATCTTGGAATTGATTAAAAAGCCAGAGATGCGCGTTGAAATCGCAAAGGCGGCTTTAGACCATTTAAAAGCAGAGCTTTCAGCGGATCACGCTGCCGGTTGGTGGAGGGATACCCTTCATCTCGCGCTAACAAAAGCCGCATCCACAATTCGGGATTGATCAATAATCATTGCCCTAGCAGCTTGCACTCAAAGGCTGGTTGTTTCAGACGGCAATGCGCTCGTGTCACGTTTAGATGTGTTCCATGTATGGTTTACGATTGGCGGCTACGCAAGATTTCTTTTACACATCCATCTATCGATTTCTCCCAATCCTGAGTTACCCCAAGACCAAGGCCTGAGAAAAGTGATGTGTTCAGTCGAGAATCCATAGGGCGGAGCACTTTCGATGGGAATTCCGCACTAGAGATACGCTCCAGTTTGGGGCGGGAGCCCGCGTACGTTTCTACAGCTTGAAAAGTTGCTTCTGCCAAATCGGCCCAAGACACGCTTGGCTCGCCACCGAAATGGAGGAGGCGGGGTAATGCATTTCCTTGAAACAGCTCCTGTAAGACAGCCACTGCAGCCGACGCTAAATCCCGTGCATCTGTCGGGTTGCCGCGCTGGTCGTCAACTACACGAACTAGATCACGGCTTAGCGCAAGATTCGTCATTGTGTTGACGAAATTGCGGTTATATGGACTAAACACCCAAGAAGTCCGTAGGATGGTTCCTCTGACCTCACTTTCAAGAAGCGCATGGTCCCCAGCTAACTTGCTATAACCGTAAACATTCAAAGGTCTACAGGGGTCGCCCTCGACATATGGGCTACCCTTTTGGCCGTCATAGGTGTAATCTGTCGAGATCTGAACCAACGGTATATCATGAGAGAGGCAATATTCGGCCGCCGTTCTGACCGCAATAGCGTTCACATTCATAGCTGGCCATAATGTACGCTCCGCCAACTCCACATCTGTGAATGCGGCTGCATTGATTATCCCAGCTGGCTTAAGTGACTCCAGGGTTGGCATAAGTCGACTAACGTCGTTCAGATCGCATTCTGCCCGACCGATACAGACAACGTCTAGGCCGATTTTCCCTGACAATATCCGCAATGCTGTAGCAAGCTGTCCTCGATTTCCTAGGATGCAGATTAACTTCGACATTCTTATTGGTACCAATCCGCAACGATGCTGAAAGTCCGACAACTGCCTCTTGAGATTCGTGTTTCGTCTCAACCTAATTAATCAGCTCATATTACATCTTGTCAGCACTTTGCTAGTCTGTTTGACGCGCAAGCAGTCATTAATTTCGTGCTAAACACCGAAGTTAAAGCTTGACCATATTTATAAGTTGCCAGCAGACAAACATGTTACCGTTAAGCAAGCTCTCTTGATACTCGTTGTTGTTTCTAAAAGCGTCACATTAGCCGTAACATCCCCAGCGCCTTCATCGAACCCGAGCAAAGGCGATCACTATCTGGTGCCTCAATTCTTCTTGGACGATTGGAGTCCAATTCCCCCGGTGAATGCAGCTGCTTTGATTGACGTTGCCTAGCATTAACATGCACCAACTCTCGTATCACAATGCAATGTCTGCGGCACAGATGCGATCCTAATTTGGTATGGCTCAAAGTGGTGGCGAGTAGGGCCTCCCAAGTCATTCGCCGGAACCGCAATCCGCAAGGGACTGATCCGGGGTTGGTAGTGGGGTACGTCGTTCCTGGCTTGTCCGACTTGCACGTTCGTTCGCAATCGTAGTGCGGTTCACTAGCAAGCTCGCGCTCGGTTTACGGTGACCAAAAATTTCGGGCTAACCCCAATGGGCGACGGCTCAATTCGATTAATTCGTGCTGCTGCTTCAGCGTCCGTAGTTAAGACCTTATTGATGCAGTCTATTGCACCCTTGAGAGTTAGCTGGTTGGGCAGGCGATATGTGGCAGTAAGTGTCGGTTTGGACATTGCTGGGGTTATCCTCAAGCTTGTCGTTGGTATTAAGCTAGGGAAGGGCATCGCCTTGCTAAGCGCAGGCGGATGGGCCAACTCAAGCTCTTTTGTGATCGCTGCCGCCTTGCAGACTAGCTCTTTGACGCCTGTCATGAAAGTGGTCACCGCAATTCCCTCAACCGTTGAAGCCCGAGCTCTTGTCCTGGAAATTGATGCAACCGCCATTTTCCCAGCTGTACCGTGGGTTGGAAACAGATTGGCCCAATTTAAGTTGGGCAAACGCCCGCGTCAGCCGAATAGACTCCTCTAGAAGCAGATATTGCCATCTGCTATGCGTATTCTGAAAAATCCTATGATCTTGGCATTGTCCCAAGCACACAGGCAGTGCAACATGCCCAAAGGCTCTAGGCCAAAGCGGCCGAACGATGGGTAGCAGTGCAGCAGACCTCGGCAGACATAGGTTTTATCAGAGTGGCGTAGGTCTCATGCCAGATGAACGCACGAATCGCAATTGACAAATATCTAAAGTTCAATTCCCCGTTAAGCACTGCTCACCTAATATCGGTCATTTAGGATTTTTAGGCGACCCAGTGGGACTGGGTCGCAGCGCCGCAGCGATTCATTCTGTCGAACCTGGATTTGAGTGACAATACACTGATGCAACACCTTAATACTGGAATTGGGTGGCACTTTACTGTTGATGCTTAAGTGTAAGAATATCTAAGTCCATCCGAAGCTTGGCTGATCAAAACATGCATTGGACGGGGCTATACAGCTTGCGCCTTGCGTCCACCAGTACAAACTCGCTATGACAAGCTTCTATCGCTGTTGTCCGAATCTGAAAAACTGAACGGAGATATAAATGTTTGAAAAAATTCAAGTTTTTACTCCCAAGTATCGGGTTGAAGAATGCTTGCAAGAAGTTCGCGAATGTCTGGAAATCGGCTGGACCGGCATGGGCTTCAAGACCACCGAGATTGAAAAGCAGTGGTGCAAATACACTGGGCTACCACATTCCCATTTCCTAAACTCCGCCACCGCGGCACTACATGTAGCTATTGCGATGTTTAAGCATTGCGACAAGTGGGAAGATGGCGATGAGATAATCACTACGCCTTTGACCTTTGTCTCGAGCAACCATGCGATCCTTTATGAGAAGCTCAAGCCGGTATTCGCGGACATCGACCGTCATTTATGCTTGGACCCAGTTTCTGTAGAGGCGGCGATTACTCCCCGCACGCGCGCCGTTATGTTTGTCGCCCTCGGCGGAAATACTGGGCAATTGAAGGCTATCGCTGAAATCTGCAAGCGGCATAAATTGCGCCTGATTTTAGATGCAGCGCATATGGCTGGGAGCCGCTTAGACGGGCAGGACCCTGGCCTTTTGGCGGATGTGACATGCTATTCCTTTCAAGCAGTGAAAAACTTACCGACAGCCGATAGCGGCATGGTTTGCTTTCAAGACACGAAGTTAGATGAAGAGGCTCGGAAGTTTAGTTGGTTGGGCATCAACAAAGATACGTATGCGCGGTCGCAAGCCGGCAATTATAAATGGAAGTATGGCGTCGAGTATGCGGGCTTCAAATATAATGGCAGCGCAATCATGGCTGGCTTGGCTTTAGTCGGCCTAAAATATCTTGACGAGGATAATACTCGCAGACGGGAGATCGCAGCTAAATATGATTCCCTTTTGGGCCAAGTAGATTGGATCGACCGAGTTGAAATGGCATCTGATTGTGTGAGTGCGCGTCACTTGTATCAAATCATGATTGATGACCGCGATTCTATGATCGAACATTTGAACAAGGCAGAGATATTCCCAGGCGTACATTACCGGGACAATACCGAATATGATATGTATGCGAATGGCGCTGGCTTGTGCCCGCGAGCGAAGGCCGCATCTGATCGGCTTCTGACCTTGCCAATTCACTTGCGCTTAACTGATGCAGACATTGAACGCGTCTCGGCGGCAGTGCTGTCGTTTCGGAGTTGAAAGTTCTACTATAATGGGGTTCAGTTGAGTTCCAATACTATACAAAGGGTGCAACTGTGAATGGTAATGAAAATTGAAATTGGTGCTACTAGATCAAGCAATGGCTACCTGAGCGTTGATGTTATAGATGGGGCCGATATCTTGATTGACCTTGAGAAGGGCAGGATTGCAATCGACGATGGTGTAGTGGACTGGGTGAACTGTTCGCATTTGCTCGAGCACTTGGATTTCGCTTCAGTCATCAATACTCTAGAAGACATCCACCGGATCCTCAAGCCCTCTGGGATAGTTTCGATTGTTTCACCGGATACGGATTCTAATGCATTTTGGAAAGGTTTTGTCGACCATAAAGACCTTCGGATGAATCAATACTTTTTTAAGAGTCTTTCAACTCAGCAAGTCAAGGGAAAGTTTGAAGGCTCTAGAACATTTATGGAAGATTATGATGGTTATGGATTTGGCATGATGCAAATCTACATGCCCTTTTCATTTGACTTTAAGTTAATGGCTGTCCGCGCCTTTCCAACTTATAAATACGCGGCCTCGACACAGGCTCAAATTTACAAATACCAAAGAAGCATTTCTAATGTAATTGATTCGTATAGAATTTTTTTGAAGCAAAACGATGGAAACTATAGCGAAGACTTTAATTACGAGAGCTGTTTCGCCCACCTTCCATTCAATGAAGTCTCGCGAGAGCTTGAAGGGATAGCACAATCCTTGCGTCGTTATAATGATATCGCCATGATCTACATAAGTAGTTTAGAGATGTTTTTCACCGACTTTTCGGACATTCTCCTAAACATGGAGATTATTGATTTTATTAAGCACCATGTTTTGGTCTTAGCGGAGATCTGCGAGCGGTATCAGAATCTCATTCAAAGTGTCGATATGAATTCTGGGAGGTTCAAAGACAACGTTGAATTCATGGAACGAAATTTAGAAATTGCCCGCGAAAGACAACATATACTATTGAATAATCGGGAGTATTACCATAGCTTTATTCAGAAAACGTTGGCTAGTGGAACCATCGATTAATTTGGCTTCGTGCCATCTTTAGATTGTAGAGTGAACCGGGGATTATGCAGCGGTGAATCGACGATCCTTTCCGGTGGTTATCGAAATCATAGAATCTGTGGAGCGCACGAGCCGATAAAAACAATGACTCTTATGCGTTAGACTTGTGGTATCGGTTCGCGTAGTGACGATCTAGACAACCTTCAAGACTATTCGAATAAGGCGTACCATGTCCGCACGACTAATGCTTCAGAACTTTATCCATCCAGAGGTGGCCGATGAGGTTGTTGCCATTTTGGGCCCGAACCAAGAGGCACCTTTCACCTATGGCATGCTTCGCGATCAGTCGAATTTTCTGTATCAGATTCCTCGAACACTCATCTTTGTGTTCGGGCGGAATTCTACAACTATTGCTGCGTGGACGGTCCAAGCACTCGATGCAAATCATGTGGTTGCACTCATTAATCCAGATTTGCCCAGCGGCCAAATAGAATCCTTGGTGGCTGCATACGAGCCACAATATGTTATATGTCCATGCAATGAGACATTGGATGCTTGGTCTATTAGGAGGCAGGCCAACGGCTTTGGCATTTTCCAACGCATGCAACACGCAGCACACGGCTTGGCTGATGGTTTGTCCCTTTTGTTGTCGACCTCCGGTACCACCGGGAATGCCAAAATGGTTCGCCTTTCCAAGTCCGCCGTCCTGGCGAACATTGGTCAAATAGGTCAGGCGCTGAACGTTACTCCTGCCGAACGGGCGCTTGGGCATCTACCGTTACACTATTCCTTTGGGCTGAGTGTTCTAACCAGTCATATCGCTTTTGGTGGGTCAATTGTGATGTGCGACGAGCCGATGACGTCTAAGCTTTTGTGGGAGGCTGTTCGTCAGTTTGAGTGCACATCCATTTCTGGTGTGCCAACCCATTTCGACTTGATGCGACGTCTGGGGTTCGAACGACTAAGAATTCCCAGCGTCAAAACATTTTGTCAGGCAGGTGGGCGCGCTTCGTTGACCCTCTTGGAGGAGTTGAGAGATGAAGCCAGGCGGCGAAATGGGAGGCTTTATGTCATGTATGGCCAAACTGAAGCAGGCCCTCGGATGTCTACATTGCCCTCTGAATGGGTTGATCAGAAATTGGGATCAGTTGGATTGGCACTCCCTGACGCACGTTTTGAGATCAAACCCCTAAAAGAACTGGATGATGTTAGTTCTGACGGCAGCGGTGAAGTGTTATATTTTGGCCCAAATGTAATGTGGGGCTATGCCGAAAACCAACTGGACTTATCGAAAGGTGATGAGGTTGGCGGGCATCTCGTAACAGGCGACATTGGAAGGCTGGATGAAGACCAGTGCCTTTGGATTACAGGTCGCGTCGCGCGCATAGCAAAAGTCCATGGGCTGAGAATTGCTCTCGACGAAATCGAGGCCAAAGCGGCGCAGTTCGGACGATGTGCGGCAGTTGAACTTAACGATAAGATTGGGGTTATGTTCCAGCAAGATACTGTTGCATCTGAGCTTCAACTTGGTCAAGAGCTAGCTAGGCAGGTAAGCGATTTGATTCAAGGCCTCGGAACTTTGCCTGTTGGCTCTGTTATTGTTGGTATTTGTGAGTCGCTCAGTGTAAAAGGAAGCGGTAAGCTGGATTATGCCGAAATACGTAAGCAAATGCTTGGTGAGACGCCTTAAATGACAACTTCCTTGGAACCCATTGATTTTTCTGCCCCTGTTTATGGTATTCCGCAGGCAGAGAAGGAGCGTGAGCTATTGCTCGCACTTAATGCCTTGACTCGATTTCATGCCAAGCACTGCCCTCCCTATGCTCGCCTGCTGAGTAGCTTGGGTCAAGGACATAGCATCGCTGAGAAGATTGTTGATGTTCCGTTTTTGCCTGTAGAGTTGTTTAAGAGCCACAACATTGCATCGGTTGAGACCTCTGAAGTCAAGATCAATATGACATCAAGCGGAACCACAGGGGCCGTTAGTAAAATCGCCGTAGATGGAGATACAGCATTGCTGCAAAGTAAGGGTTTAACCGCCACTATGGTTTCAATTCTAGGGCAAGCACGCCGACCCATGCTGATCGCCGATACACCAGAAGTTGTCAGGGATCCACGCTTGTTGACGGCCCGCGGTGCCGGGGTTTTAGGGATGATGCGTTATGGCCGAAACCATGTTTTCGCCCTTAATCCAGACCTTACTGCAAATCATGATGCGATCGCGGCGTTCGCTCGAGCAAACTCAGGCCAACCATCGATGATTTTTGGCTTTACCTTTATGGCTTGGACGGCACTGATCGATGCTGTTGGTAACGCACAATATGATTTATCTGGTGCAACACTGGTGCATTCAGGCGGATGGAAGAAGCTTCAAGACCGGGCGGTTTCAAACGAGGTATTCCGCGAAACTATGCGCGTGCGCCATGGGATAACCGATATCTATAATTTTTATGGCATGGTTGAACAAATGGGGACCTTGCATCTCGAAGGCCCCAATGGGCTCTTATCGCCGCCACGGTTTTCAGACATCATCATTCGAGATCCAAGGACGCTTCTACCAGTTGAAGATGGTACCCCAGGCATCATTCAAACCTTGTCCCTTATCCCACGTTCTTATCCAGGCCACTCGCTTCTGACAGGAGATTTGGGGGTTATCGAGGCCGTTGATACTGGGTTGGATGGTCGGATGGGCAAAGTGTTTCGCGTCCTTGGACGGTTACCAAAAGCAGAGTTGCGTGGCTGCAGCGATGTGTATGCCATTCCCAATAAGAAAGCTGCATAGAGCCATGGCAAACGATCAACTTGTTGGGGAGGGATTGGTACGAGGGAAATCCGACTCAATATCTTATCTTGTGCAAATCGTTGGTCAGAGCCGGGCCGAAGGCCTTAGTGATTGGCTATCCAACGCACACAATGCTCGTCGCAGGCCTTTCGATACTGGTGTGAAGTCGGCTTTAGCTCGTTTTTCAAAATGGCTCCTTGATCCTAATAATCACGGCGCAAACGGAGCTTATATGGCACTTGGCTTTTGGCTTCGCCCAGCTGCAATCGCCGAACAAGAGCGATCGTTTGAGGCCAACACGTCATCTAAACTAGTTGCGACACCAAGAGGGTTGGCCTTTCACTTACCACCAACAAATGTGGAAACGATCTTTATATATTCTCTAGCGCTTTCAATGCTTTGCGGTAATGTCAATATTTGTCGTCTCCCATCGCAACTTAGTGAAACCACACGCATTCTGCTTAAGCACTTTGTCGAAGCGCTGGTCGGTGGCGACGTTGATGGCATGTGCTTGTTCGTGACTTACGACCTGCAAACCAACGTAACTGCAGAGTTATCTAAACTAAGCGATCTCAGGATTATTTGGGGGGGTGATGCCAAAGTTCAGAGCATATCGACCCTACCTCAGAAACCTCGCGGGGTCACTGTTGGCTTCCCGGATCGCTACTCTTATTCCGTTTTGAATGCTGCAACCTATGGACTACTTGACGAAAAAGCGCGAAATGCCTTGGCGAGTGCTGCCTATAATGATATCTTTTTATTTGATCAGATGGGCTGTTCTTCTACTCAAGTGCAGTACTGGGTGGGTAAGAAGGAGCAAGTTACGCCTTTAGCGCGAGATTTTACGGCACGAATTTCTATTGCAGCCGCAAGTAAAGGCTATGAAATGGGGATGGCGGGCGCAGCTACAAAGCTTACTCAAGCCATGGGCCAAGTCCTAGATGGGCCTGTAGGATTGCTGGATACTACCGATATGATACTTATCGGCGTCCATCACGAACAGCCGCGTGATTTACGAGATAGTCGCGGCGGCGCAGGTATGGTTGGCATCATTCATTTGAATTCAGTTATGGAGCTTGCAGAGCTGGTCCAAGAGCGCGATCAAACACTGGCGACATTTGGGTTTGACGTTGAAACTCTTCATGAACTTGCAATTAAGATCAACGGACGCGGGATAGATCGGATGGTACCAATCGGCCAAGCACTGCAGTTTGACAGGATTTGGGACGGACAGGATCTGTTACGAAGTTTCTCTCGACTAGTGACAATCAGCTAGCGTTCTACCAGACAAGAAGAATCAATCTCCAGCCATCCAGCTTGGACTTACCAAAGTTCTCGGCACGCTAAAGATGCTTTCAAACTGGATTGTGCATTTAAGACTAAAGCCGCAGACCTCCGTCCACACCAATAACTTGGCCAGTTATAAACGACGCCTTGTCTGACAAAAGGAACGCCGTTAGGTTTGCGACTTCGGTTGCTGTGCCAATTCGGCGCAGAGCGGTTTGAGCAATCCGCTGATCCCGTTTCTCAGCCGCTAAGCCAAACGTCATTTCGGTTTCAATTAGGCCAGGCGAGACGCAATTGACCCGAATGTTATGGGGACCCAGTTCCTGTGCAGCAGAAAGCGTCAATCCGACAATACCGGCCTTTGCTGCACCATACACAGATTGCCCTGGTGCCCCGACAGTACCCATGATGGAGCCTGTGTTGACGATTGACCCTCGCTTTGATCGCATCATGATGCGGGTAGCGTATTGGAGGCATTCCATCGCTGCCAGAAGGTTCAAACCTATCCCCGTCTCCATCTTGGCTCGCTGAAACATCCCAATAACGCCGTCGACCAGCGCACCGGCATTATTTACCAAGCCATCAAGGCGTTTGATGTCGGTGGATATGAATTGAAATAGCGCCTTAATTTCGGCGCTGTTGCTCAAATCGGCCTGAAAAATATGTGCTAACCGGCCTGCTTGGCGCACAAGTTCTGCGGTTCCTTCCAGCCTCGATAGGTCGCGACCAGTCAGAATGATATCAGCACCTTGACCTGCCAAAACTTCCGCCGTCGCGACTCCGATGCCACTAGAAGCGCCGGTCACCAAAACTACGCGACCGTTAAGGGCTAGCTCAGAAAACATATTTGCCCACAATCTCAACAGCTTTGTGGAATGAGCTCATGTCGAGTACGTCGTCAGTATCTAGCATGATGCCGAATTCTTCCTCAATTTCCGAAACTAGAGTCAGATGGTTTAGGGAATCCCAGCCCCTAATCTCGCCATATACGATTGAATCTAGGATCACATCCTCTGGGAATTGAAAAGTGGAAATGAATATGCTCGCGAGTTTGACTTTTTGGTCGTCTGTCATGGAAGGACTCTGGGTCTAAGGTTTAGGGCTTACGTCCAAGAATTTGAACGATTTGCCGGGCGGTACGAGTTAATTTTGCCTTAAAGTCAGGCCATTGATCCCGTGTTAGGGCAAAGCAAAGTGATCGATGGACCTGATCCCCAATTTTGTATGTGGTCGAGCTTAGGCCGCGGTCTTCCAAACCACAAGATCTGTGAAATCCGATGACTTTCTCGTTCTGTTCAATGGAGTAGCCAAAAACTTCGCGCACATTGAGTACTTCAAAAGCATATCGATGCGATAGAAGTGATGTTTCAGGCGCAGCCAGCGACTTATTGGCAACTACGAAACGTCCCCATTCGATTAAGCCGCCGTCGCTGTCAGGTGCGTGCGCATAAAGGCCGGTTAAGCCAACAGCCAGGCCTGTTCTCCGGTCCTCTACAACAAAGTAATAATCACCAGGAAGTTGGTGTTGCCTTTGTATCCAGTTGCGTTGATCTTCTACAGTTCCGGGTAATGGCGGCAAGAACTTAGCGTTTTGCGGATTATTCCGTAAATCGAGCACGAAGCTAGCGTCAGCGGCCACGACTGGTCGTAGCCTGAAACCAATACCTTCAAGGGGGACACCGACTGCCAAGTCTTTTTCCTTCGACTACCAAATGGAACGGATACGGATGCATAGCTAGAACGGGCTTACGGCACGTCCGATTAGGTATTGCCCATAAGCCGTTGTGCTCATTGCCTTCCCTAGGGCTTCCAGCTGATTTCGATCGATGTAACCCTGTTCAAAGGCCACGTCCTCTGGGCACCCGACTTTCAGACCTTGGCGATCTTCCACGGCTCTTACAAATTCGCTCGCTTCGATTAAGGAATTGTGCGTGCCCGTATCTAGCCATGCATAGCCCCGTCCGAACTTTTGCACCGAAAGCGACCCTTGTTCCATGTACATCCGGTTCAAATCGGTAATTTCAAGCTCTCCTCTAGCTGAAGGCCTAACCGCCTTCGCCATTTCAGTAACTTGCTGATCATAGAAATAGAGTCCCGTTACCGCCCAAGGGGATTTAGGTTCAGTTGGTTTCTCTTCAATCGACAAAGCTCGGCCTTGGTTATCCACCTCGACAACGCCATAGGCGGTGGGGTCATTGACCCGATAGGCAAAGACTGTTGCACCCTGCTCTTGTGCCACAGCATTCGCCATTTTTGCGCTCATGCCGTCGCCGAAAAAGATGTTATCGCCTAGTACTAGCGCAGCGCGTCCTCCGTCTACGAACTTTTCACCTACTAAGAATGCATCTGCCAAGCCACGCGGACTTTCCTGAACGACATAGGAGAAGCTTACACCCCATTGGCTGCCATCACCAAGTAAGGACTGCATCAGCGGTGTATCACGGACTGTTGAAATAATCAGGATGTCGCGAATTCCCGCCAGCATTAGCGTCGAGATCGGATAATAGATCATAGGACGGTCATAGACTGGCAATAACTGCTTACAGACGGCTTTGGTGGCGGGGAACAGACGAGACCCGGAGCCACCGGCTAGAACAATACCCTTCATTATTTGATTCCTGCGTGGTTAGGGTGGCTAACTTAATGCTTGTCCGAAATAAGGCCCAATCGTTGACCTTGATAGTTGCCACTTTGAATGGCTCCCCACCATGACTGGTTATCGAGATACCACTGGACGGTCTTTTTCATGCCGGTCTCGAAGTTTTCCTCCGCTCTCCAGTTGAGTTCAGTTTCAAGTTTTGTCGCGTCAATTGCGTAACGCTGGTCATGTCCGGGGCGATCGGCAACAAAAGTGATCAGTTGGCGATAGCTTCCATTCGAGTGTGGGGCCATAGAATCAAGCAGGTCGCATAGCGTGTGGACGACTTGCATGTTCGTTCGCTCGTTACGTCCGCCCACATTGTAGGTTTCGCCTACGTTGCCTTGGTTTGCGATTAGTGTAAGCGCTCGCGCGTGATCGCCTACATAGAGCCAGTCGCGCACATTTGACCCGTCACCGTACACAGGTAGGGCCTCCCAGGCCAAGGCTTTGAGTATCATCAGCGGAATTAGCTTTTCCGGGAACTGATATGGCCCATAGTTATTAGAACAATTTGAAATTAAGGTGGGCAGACCATACGTGTGGTGCCATGCATTCACCAGATGATCAGAAGCAGCTTTGCTAGCGGAATAGGGCGATCTAGGTGAGTAAGGCGTTGTTTCCGTAAATAGGCCTTCCGCTCCTAAGCTTCCAAAAACTTCGTCGGTCGAGATGTGCAAGAACCGGAACGAACTCGCTTTAGAACTGGACAGATTACGCCAATAATTGGTCGCCGCCTGAAGCATAACGGTTGTGCCCATCACGTTGGTTTGTACAAATGTTTGGGGGCCGGAAATGGAGCGATCGACATGCGATTCTGCAGCAAGATGCATAACGAGGTCAGGTTGGCAGTCATTAATGGTCTTAGAAACAAGTCTAATGTCGCAAATGTCCCCCCTTACAAACGAATAATTGTCATATCTACGCAAGGGAGCATCTGTATCCGGGCTGCTTGCATAAGTTAACGCGTCGTAGTTCACGACGCTGTTACCATTGCCAACCAACTGACGGCAGAGTTCCGAGCCAATAAAGCCGGACCCACCTGTAACTAAGATTCTCATTCGATCACCTTTTCCGGTCAAGCCATAAACACTTCGGACGCGTTCGGATCCTAAACAAAGGGGCTGATAAATCCTGTAAACTTCTGAAGTAATTGATCTTTTTCAGATACAACCGCTTCCTCTTCACCCATGGGCCATTTGATTCCAAGTGCAGGATCTTTCCAGTGCAGGCCGGAATCCGAACTCGGCATATAGAGGCTCGAAACCTTGTAAGCGACTAGGCAGTTTGGTTCTAGCGTGCAAAAGCCGTGAGCGAACCCGCACGGTACATAAAGCTGCTCTCCATGCTCAGCGCTCAATTCAACAGCAACATGTTGACCGTAAGTCTTTGAACTTGCGCGTAGGTCGACGGCTACATCAAGAATGCGCCCGGCCTGAACGCGAATTAGCTTGGCCTGGTCGTATGGAGGATTTTGAAAGTGTAGGCCCCGCACGGTATAAATCTCTGTGGAGAGAGATACATTGTCTTGCAGAAAATTGGGCTCTATCCCGTTTTCTTGATACAACTTTGACGAGTAAGTTTCTGTGAAAAAACCTCTTTTATCACGAAAAAACTTTGGCCTAACCAACACAGGGCCCTGAATATCTAATTGTTCAAACATCGCTGGTCCCCAAAATTTTCGCCGCGTTCTTCTATCCATGACGTCGACGAATTGCAATACAAGGTCCCTCGCTAAAAGAAGGTTGGGGCCAGATTAATAGGCATTCGACACTCAGCAACCGGCATTAGATGATTCCAAAAGTTTTTCTGGCTAAATGCCTAAGGCAGACCGGGGACTTCGATTTTCATTGGGATACCTTTGACTTTAGGAGTTCAACGATTTCGTCAGCATCCTGTAGTAAAGGCGGTTCCGCATCGATCAAACTATTTTTGGCTATCGATAAGTTGAAATCCAAGATCAACTCCCGCCAGAACATGCATACTGGGTTTAAGTTGACGCCACTATTCAGCGCAAAAAGAATATTGGCGCGCGATAAAGGTCCCTCCGTTAACAGGCCCTGCTCGGTCGTTTGCTCGACTTTGCAGCGCCGCTTGAATGCGCTCTTTAAAGCGGAATAGGACACCACGCTGCGTCTACTAAGGTTGTTCTTCGCAAGCATTGCGCTTAATCTGAGTTCACCGCACAGAACCGCGTATTGGCGATCGCCGTCTAAGTTATAGGTTGCCCAAAAATTCGTAAAGCTAGGATGCTTGATTGCCCGCCCCGAAAAAACCATAAAGTAACTTTGCCCGTGTGGAAGTATTTCTAGGGATTCTGTCAAGGTCATCATGTCAATACTTGGATCTAAGCGCTGTATTACATCTGCAAGGCAACTATCCCAATTTCGGATGCTATCATTTAAAAACATTACGCGGGTACAGTTGTCGAGTATTCCATGAAGTTCGGCCCAATCTAGTCCGGTACGCCAAGAGCCAAAATCATGCCCCATATTGCGACGTACGATTGTCCAGTAAGGGAGAGGTTCTTCCGGAATCTGGGAGTGTTCAGTTTCATAATGGTCTGAAGTAAGGTCATCGACTGCCTTCACACGCAAAACTTTCCAGCCGTGTTCAATCAAGACCTTAATGGTCTTTTCCACCTGCTTGTTGTCCGTATTCGGACGGCAGTACTCAGCAAAAATCGCAAGCATGAGCGCTTTACCCGGCCAAGGCGGATTGGCATTAACATAAGAGATAGTTTTTAGGGCCATATCCGCCGGCGTTCGTCCTTGTATGGAGAGCGCGGTAATGCGCATTGCTATGCTGCGCCTCTTAACGTCAAGTCTCATAGCCTGCGCCTGCCTATGCCGTCGGTAAACCCGTAGTAGCTGTTGCCAAACCGTGCTTGAATCAGCTGACCGACCAGATACTTTAGAGGTTGCCAACTTCATTCCTCGTTATTAGCTTATTCAAAACGTCCGATTGCTGGTGGGAATCTTAATCCTATCTGCGAAGATGAACTGCCCCAGGCCAATGGAAAACAGGCGTCATAGGGCAAAATCTTCCACCAATACTTGAAAAAGGAGCTCCGGTCGCGCAGAATTTGCTTGGCGAAGGTTCCAGTCAAAGGGTCGCCACGGGAAGTAAGCTCAGGGTGCACCAGTTGAACTTCGGTATTTACGACTATCCTTAGGCCTAGCCCCTTTAAGCGGAGGCAGAAGTCTATATCATTGAGTTCTACCGCGAGCCGTTCGCAAAAGCCGCCAACTCTTTCAAAATCAGTTCGCCGAAATGCAATCGCGGCTCCCGTGACAGCCGAGGCAAGCCGCAATCCAGTCACTAAGCAGCTGTTGACCTTGTCTCGTGGGTTTCTTCCACGGCCGAAATGAGTAGCCAACCCTTCGCCACCCACCAAGACGCCGCAATGTTGCAGCGTGCCATTTTCATATAAAAGAATGGAGCCCACTGCCCCAACACTCAGATCCAGCAACGGCGCACAAAGCCTCAAAACTTGTTCTTTGCATGTTAGCTGAACGTCATCATTTAGTGTCAGAACGTTTTCTCTCCCGCTGGCGCGAACCCCTAAGTTTACCAAATGCGAGAAGTTGAAGTCGCCCTCTGCTCGAATAACCTTGACACCAAATCGACTTAACTCCTGCAAGGTTGCAACTGTTTCCTGTTTAGTCGAGGCATGGTCAACAATGATAAGCTCGCCGCCTTCGGCTACGAAATCCCTTAAGCCAGCCTGCCATTGCGCCTTTATGAGATCAGGTCGATCCTTGGAGGGAATTACTAAAGAGATAGTCTCCGGCCCCACCTGGTCTGGCGACGGTTTCACCGGAAGCTCCTTCAACAAACCATGCTGCCAAGCTAGCCGATAGAACAGTGCAGTCCAACCCAATTGAAGAACGCGGTACGCCCGCCAAAGGAAATTGCTGTAAAGCCCAGGACCTACCGTCCAGGCGCGATTGGCAGAGTTCGAGGATATCGACCATACAGTAAGTTGACTGATATTGATACCGCTTGGCAAGGGAATAACAGACGGAAAAGGCCCTAAGGCATGCGTTATATAGTGTCGTCTCTGATCACCAGTTCTCGCACAAACGATCAAGGTCTGACGTTTTGCAATACCTGGCCACAAAACAGCCAGTCTAAGACCCGGACTCGGAGACATTTCGCAGCGAATCAATTGGCGTTTGTTTTTGCTCATCGGGGGACCTACGCCTGAGAAGAAATCTGTAACAAGCTTTTCTGCCACTCTGCAACCTGGTGCGTTCGCTAAACCTTCTATGCTGAATCACTACCATAATTAAATAGGGTCGCATTTCGAAAGCAGTAAGATAGCGTCAGACAGGTTGCGGCTGTAAACCGGCTTGGAGTATGTGATGAACGTTAGCGTGTCGGTATAAGCTTTTTGGGACCTTACTGGATTAGGTGGCAACTTAGCTGCATTTTCAGAATCCAAATACGGAATCGTTGAGCAAGCTGAATGCTAGCCTAGAAATGGGGTTTAAATTGAGTTTCAGAACAAATACTTCCAAGTTCATGGATGGCTTTGCTCATACAAGCCTGTGGATTTATCTTGGTAATCAATACATTGAATCACGCTTCCGTCGCTCGGCGTTGGGGCCATTATGGTTTGTGATTAATGCCCTCGCTTTCTCGGTAATAGCGGGCATGATTTGGTCGGCTATCTTTGGCACCGATGTTCGCGAATTTATTCCAATGATTGGAATTGGTTTTGCGATTTGGGGTTTCATAATGGCTTGCTTCATTGAGGGATCGGGCATACTGGCGACCTCAGGAAACTTCATTAAGCAAATGTCGATATCGCACTCGACGCTGATTTTGAGAGTGGTTTATGCTCAAATTGTCTATCTGGTTATCGGATGTGCGGTTGGCTACATCGCATCCGTAGTTTTGGGGCGACCAACATCTATAGGTTCTTTGTTGTTCTTGCCCGGCTTCTTTTTGGTGGCGCTCGCGGGATTTTTCACGGCGACGGTGATGTCATATTTTGGGGCAAGATACCGAGATTTGAGCCACGGTTTAGGGGCGGCGTTGCAGGTATTGTTCGTTGCTACACCGATTATCTATCCCGCCGAAATCCTGATTAAAAAAGGCTATGGTTTGGCCGTCTATCTGAACCCATTCCATGCCTGGATCGAAGTGATTCGTGTGCCTTTGATGAAGGGCGTATTGGCTGATCCGGTAAATTATGTGTCTTTAGTCATCTACTGTGTGGTCGCTGGCTTAATCGCCTGGCTTCAAATCGGTCGTTGGTCTTCAAAGGTGGTGTTTTGGGTATGATCGGGATCGAATTGCGTGGTGCCACGGTAGATTTTCCGTTGGTCGGACCTGAATTCTTCAGTTTTAAAAAAAGCCTGTTGTCTCATCACCGACCGCTCATTGAACACGTCCGGGCAGTGAATAATGTCAGCCTGACCATAAAGGAAGGCGAGCGCGTGGGGTTAATCGGCGCGAATGGCGCTGGTAAGACAAGTTTGCTTAAGGTATTGGCTGGTATTTATCCGCCTACTCGAGGTAAGGTCATGATCAAGGGGAAGGTGAGTGCCTTGTTTGACCTCACGACGGGTATGGACATGGAGTTAAATGGGGTTGAGAATATCAAGTTGAGGCTCATGCTCCTTGGCTACCGGGGGGGCAAGATTAATCAATTGGTCGAGGAAGTCATAGATTTTGCGGAGCTGGGTGACTTCATCCACATGCCAGTGCGGACTTATTCAAGCGGAATGTTCGTAAGGCTTTCGTTCGGTATTTGCACAGTTATGGCACCTGAAATTCTGGTTTTGGATGAGTTTCTCGGTGCAGGTGATGCGGCCTTTGCCAAGAAGGCTGAAACCAAAGTTAGGTCCCTGATGGATTCCGGTAATATTGTAATTGTGTCCTCACATGCACTTTCTGGTATTACCGCCGAATGCACGCGCTGCATTTGGATTGATAAAGGTCGATTACGTGCGTCTGGCCCGCCGGCCGAAATTGTTCAAGAATATTTGGCTACCGCCACCGCTGCGCGCGAAGATGATCTGGTTTAAGGGCGACTGGCCTATGGTAGCATTTTAAATTGCGATTCAGGTTCGTTCGCCAAAAATCTTGACCGATGTTTTTGACTTATTCTGCGTTCGCCCTCTCTGGGCGAGGACCCTTGTGATCATTCAAAGGGCGGTGCCTATTTGCGCTTTTCCGTCAGATGGCGTTCCCAGGCCAAAGCTGCCGCGACAATATCATCCAAGTTCTCATACTTGGGCTTCCACGGCATCAGGGATTTGAGGTGGGCCGAATTGGCAACCAAGGACGGCGCATCGCCTGCCCGACGCGGCGACATTTTTGCCTGGATTGGATGGTTCAATTGCTTTTCCAAAGAAGCCAGGACTTCTAAGACTGAAGCCCCTTTGCCATAGCCGCAATTGGCGATGACATTGGCCCCGCCCGCCAAGAGATGTTGCGCAAGCAGCACATGGGCATCGGCCAGATCACTCACATGAATATAGTCGCGAATACAGGTACCGTCTGGGGTGTCATAATCGGTACCAAAGACTTCCATGCTTGGCCGTTGGCCCGTGGCCACTTGGCAGGCAACCTTGATTAAGTGGGTTGCATTCGGGGTGCTTTGGCCCGTGCGACCCTGTGGGTCGGCGCCGGCCACATTGAAATAGCGCAAGACGCCAACTGATAGGCCATGGGCGGCCGACATATCGGCAAGCATCAATTCGGTCATTAATTTGGATTGACCATAGGGGCTGAGGGGGCCCTTGGGTGCCGCTTCATTGAGGGGCTCTGCACTGCCTGGGGCATAGACGGCGGCGGTTGAGGAAAAGATGAATGCCTTTACGCCAGCCTTTACAGCTTCTTGAATGAGGCCCAAGCTCTTGACGGTATTGTTTTCATAATAGAGGCCGGGGTTCACCACCGATTCCGGCACAACGATAGAGCCAGCAAAATGCATGATCGCGTCGATCTGATGGTCGCTTAAGGCTTTTGCTACGGCCGTGCGGTCGCCAATATCGGCCTCAATCAAGGTCGCATGGGGGGGCACATTTCGCGCCACACCCGTGGATAGATTGTCCAGCACAACAATTTCATAGCCTGCATCCACACAAGCCCAAGCAGCGTGGCTGCCAATATAACCTGCCCCACCGGTGATTAAAATCTTAGTCAAATCGATGCTCCTAGAATGTTGTTTGGCGGGTTCGGCCTCTAAGCCGAACGATTTGAAACGCGTGGCCAGCTATTAGCCATACTTGCTTGGCCAGCCAAGCGCTGCAAACCGCTGACCCATGCGCTCTTGGCCTGCAGCATTGGGATGCAGATGGTCTGGCAGGTCCGCTTCATCGGCTGCCCCAAACAGGGTGAGGCCATCGAGGTAGGCAAGGTTGGCATCGCCGCCATTTTGCCGACGTGTAATGACATCTGAGATGATGGCCCGCGATTCAACCAAGGTCAGGGCACCATCAGCCGCACTGTGAGGCCGCTCCGTCGTGCCATAGCTGGCCAGGCTGTCGCGCATCAGGGGGCCAACGCGAGTCTCAAGTAACGGGCAGAAGATGGGCGAGATGACAAGCAGGGGGACATCGGGCTTGCCCTCGCGAATTGTATCTAAGAAGCTGTGCAGGGCGCTGGCGAAGACGCGCCGTCGCATGGTGTCAGCACCAATGATATTGATCCCGACTTCTAGGCTGATGGCATCAAAGTGCCCATCGCGCAGGCTGCGGGCGACAAAGCCGTCCAAGTGGCATTGGCCCGCCAAGCCAATATTCATCAAATCATGGCCCAAAGCGCGCGCGGCTATGGCAGGCCAGGTCCAAGACGGGCCCTTGGCTTCCATGCCATGACTGATGGAGCTGCCATAATGGGCCCAGCGCAGACCACTCGGCTGTAGGCTCGGGAGAAGTTGTGCCCCGTCTGAGATCGATAATTCGAGAAGCTCCACTTGCGCCGATTGAGGCAACCAGAGTTCAAGCGCTTTGTGCCCAGCACCCAGATCGTCAAAAAAGATTTCAGAGGCATTTCCGGGCACAAACGAGGGACCGGTCGGGGTAACAAGGATTGTATGCCCAGAGCTGGCCTCGGTTGAGGCCTTTTGGACCCCATCGACAGAGAGGTCGAAGGTCACCGGCCGTCGCGGCGTGCCGGCGAGTTGAATGCCAGTCTCAAGCACCTTCAGCGAGAGTGCTTCGGCATCGGTCGTAAAACACAAGCGCACGCCGCTTGTCATACCAACCATCAGGTCCACCGCCGGATCAGGCGATTGCGCCCACGTCCACGCAGGCAGGCGCCATGCTTTCAAGCTCGATGGGGTTCGCACGACATGCATGGCCCCGCTTACGGACAAGGCGGCATGATCAAGCGGGACGGACTGCATCTGCATGGCTTCATTCGTCCGCTGGTTTGATCAGAGGGGGGTGAGGGCTGCCCGGATGTCGCCCATCGCATCTTTCAATGCGGTGCGGGCCTCTTCAACCGCGCGTTGCAATTGGGCTTCGCGCGCCTTTGCTGCGTCTAATTCTTCTTGCAACAGGGGATTTACGTCTGGTGTTGCCGGATAGCCGCGCGTTTCTTGCGCCTCGCGCAGGCCAGCTTGGTGGCCTTCTTCATAACCGGTCCGACGCGCTGTGTCGGTGACGCGCGCCATAGACGCCGCCAAGGCTGTTTCAAGGCGCGACAAGGCACTGTCGAAACGGACGAGAGTTTGATCCAGCGGAGGAGGTTTTCCAATGCTCATGACAAATCCCATAGCTTAGTCCTGCCAAAACCCCAAATCATCGGCAAGCAAACAGTGCCATTGGGTGGACGATTCGATAGATGATGGCTATAGCGACGCTACAAATGGCGTGGGCACTTTATACATGCCATGTTCCAGCAAAATAGGGCGAAAGCGCCTTGATTTTGTAGTTTTACTACGGAGATTAGTATGAGCGTGCGCGTCGCGATCAATGGATTTGGCCGGATTGGCCGCCTTGTTTTACGGTCCATCATCGAGAATGGACGAGATGATATTGAAGTGGTGGCGATCAATGATTTGGGACCTGCCGCGACGAATGCGCACCTGTTGAAATATGATTCCGTGCACGGTCGTTTTCCCGCCAGTGTCAGAGTTGAGGGCGACACGATTGTCGTCAATGGCAAGCCTATCAAAGTAACCGCTTTGCGCGACCCCGCAACTTTGCCCTGGGGCGAAAACAAAGTTGATATCGCCATGGAATGTACGGGCTTGTTTACCGCCCGTGATAAGGCTGCGGCTCATTTGACCGCTGGTGCCAAGCGCGTTTTGATTTCCGCCCCCGGTGAACAATCAGACAAAACCATTGTGTATGGCGTCAATCATCAGTCCCTCACCAAGGATGATTTGATTGTCTCCAACGCCTCCTGCACCACCAATTGCTTGGCTCCCGTTGTGAAAGTCTTGAATGACGCCATTGGCATCGACAAGGGCTTCATGACCACCATCCACTCTTACACGGGTGACCAGCCAACCTTGGATACGATGCATAAGGATTTGTACCGGGCACGTGCGGCGGCTCTGTCCATGATCCCAACCTCAACCGGGGCAGCCAAGGCAGTCGGTCTGGTTCTGCCTGAATTGGCAGGGCGTTTGGATGGCGTGGCTATCCGCGTGCCAACGCCAAACGTCTCGTGCGTGGACTTGAAGTTTGTTGCCAAGCGCACCACCACGGTCGATGAAGTCAACGCCGCAATCAAGGCCGCCGCTGATGGCCCGTTGAAAGGTGTCTTGGGCTATACGTCAGACCCCAATGTCTCGATCGACTTCAATCATGACAGCCATTCATCGACCTTTGCTTTGGATCAAACCAAAGTGATGGACGGCACGCTGGTACGCATCCTGTCTTGGTACGATAATGAGTGGGGCTTCTCGACCCGCATGAGCGACACCGCCATCGCTATGGCCAAATTGATCTGATGGATGTGACTGAACCCAAGCCTGATTTCACCCCGTCGCGCTTCATGAATGGCCTTGTCGAGGCAGGTTTGGTTACGGCCACACTTGTCCTCGCCCTCTTAGGTCTATCTTGGTGGGTTGCTGGTGTGATGATCGGCTTGGCCAGTGGCTGGTGGGGGTTTGTGCATAGGCGTCGCCTCAGTGGCATGCTTCGTGCGAACCCCGCCAAAGCAATCGGCACCGCAACTCTGGCCATCGTGTTCATCGTTTTTGTTCACGGCCTTGGATTTGGTTTAGGTGCGGCATTTCACGCGTTGATAGGGTAAAAATGACTTTTCTATCGCTCAAGACGGCGGATCTTCAAGGCAAACGCGCCTTTGTCCGCGTTGATTTCAATGTCCCAATGCAAGACGGTGTGATCACCGATGACACACGCCTCCGCGCCGCGTTGCCGACGATTGCGCTTTTGAGTGAGAAGGGTGCGAAAGTCATTCTCGCCGCGCATTTTGATCGCCCCAAGGGTAAAGTCGTGCCAGCCATGTCCTTGGCACCCATTGTCCCTGCCCTTGCTGCCCTCTTGGATCGACAAGTTGCCATCGCCGCTGATTGCGTCGGCCCTGTCGCAGAAGCCGCGGTCGCGCAATTGCAAGCAGGCGAGGTGCTGTTACTGGAAAATACCCGCTTCCAGCCGGGTGAAGAAAAGAACGATCCAGAGCTGGCTAAGGGCTTTGCGCGTCTGGCTGATATTTATGTGAATGACGCATTCTCTGCCGCCCATCGCGCCCATGCCTCAACCGAAGGCTTGGCGCATTTACTGCCTGCTTATCCGGGGCTGTCGATGGCCCATGAGCTGGATTATCTCGATAAAGCGCTTGGCAACCCAACCCATCCCGTGATGGCCGTTGTGGGTGGAGCGAAAGTGTCCAGCAAGATTGATCTGCTTCAGAACCTTGTTTCAAAGGTCGATATTCTGGCGGTCGGTGGTGGGATGGCCAATACTTTCTTGGCCGCACGTGGGGCCCATGTCGGCAAGTCCTTGTGTGAGCATGATCTCCTCGACACCGCGCGCGCGATTGAGGCGCAGGCAGCAAGCAATAAGTGCCAAATCCTGCTTCCAACCGATGTCGTGGTGGCAGAAGCCTTTGCCGCCCATGCCCCGCACCGCACGTGCGAGATTGGCGATGTAAAGGACCAAGAGATGATCCTGGATGCCGGGCCAAAATCGGTTGCTGCTTTGGCGGCTGCCTTAGAGACGGCCAAGACTTTGGTTTGGAATGGTCCTTTAGGCGCATTTGAATTGCCACCTTTCGACATTGGCACGATGGAAGCCGCCCGTACGGCTGCGGCGCTCGCGCGCTCAGGTCGCCTTGTTGCCGTCGCAGGCGGTGGCGACACGGTCTCGGCGCTCAATCAAGCCAAAGTTGCTGATGACTTCACCTTTGTTTCAACCGCCGGCGGTGCCTTCCTCGAATGGATGGAAGGCAAAGCACTGCCGGGCGTCGAAGCCCTTAAACACCCATCCTAACCCAACTATATATCCAAGAGGACTGTTA
>NZ_JADCBK010000047.1 GCF_020253525.1 Aquidulcibacter sp. | reverse complement strand
TACCCTTGAGCCGCAAAGATCGTGGCTGCTGCAACGGCATCGGCTTCGCCATGTTCGGGTTTGGCCATGTCAGTGTCCTGTACGAACGCTGTCCCTCGAGCATAACCCACGAGAGGACGACGGCCGGTGCATGCTTCAGCCGTGCCTTGCGGCACAAGTACAGCAGCACTGGACGTAACAGGTTCGCCACGCCCACCTTGGGTATCATATTGCAATCTATAAACAGCAACATCACACGCTGCTGAACCAGCGATTGGCGCTATGCCTGCCTTGGTTGCCATCTCGTCTAGTTGCTGCCGCGTGAATTGACGCACTGGCTCTATAGTGGATGTCGGCTTGCCCGATACCTTTGGCGTGGCTAGCGGTACAGCAATTGGTGCCAGCCGCGTATTGTCAATTGTCGAACAGCCGGCCAGCGCGACGGCGCTCACAATAAGTGCAATACTGAGCCGTGCAGCAATCACTTGTTCCTTCAAGAGTAGTGTAGAGTTGTCCGGAAACTCCCTCATCAGGCTGCTGGGTCTTTTGGTTGTGATCAGATCTGAGGCTAGTGAGGTGCTCACGTCGGTAGTTATTAGGGTGGCCGCGACCTGCATATGGTCTAGGTCGGCTGATACCGGCTGAGAATCTCTTGGTGGCATTGATGGTTGTGCTCTCGAAGGTTGAAGTACGGCGTCGATCATAGTCATGGTATGTTCCTTTGGGCTTGTGGGCGCTGCGAGCGGTCTAGGGTCTCAAGCAGGCCAACAGCCCAGCACATTGGACAACCGCGCATAAGAATAAGTGCACCCAGAAAAGCTCCGATGCGAAGATGAAGTGCGACTTCAGCCAACAGAATGGCTGAGGCCAGCAAAGCCAAAGCAGCAATGCCGCGCAGCAAATGGGTGGTTATTGAGCTGCTACAGAACATCTTTCAGTCCTCAATAAAGGTTGATGCGACGGTGCTTGATGCGGCATTTGACTTCGGCATCCCATCTTTAAGCCAGTAGCCGCTGGCTATCAGCGTTTCACGCACTTGGGTGCGGCCACGATGGAGACGGCTTTTGACGGCTTCAATACTCAGGCCCAATTGTTGAGCCACTTCTGGTGCTGTCAGTTCATGCAAATCGCGGAGCAGCAGCACCTCGCGGTAAGGCGGCTCGAGTTGCTCGATCGCGCGTGCTAAGTCTAGCCGAAGGTCTTGAGGCACTTGGGCAACTTGTGGTGTCTCGTGCTCGAGTAGCAAATCGACCGACACAGTGTCTTTGCGCCGCCGGAAAAGCCGGTAGCATTCGCGTTCCACAACTCGAAATAGCCAACCTGCAAAGGCTGCCACTGTTCGCAGCGCGCCAACGCGTCGATGCAATTGCCACAGGGCGATCTGCACAGCGTCTTCTGCATCTTCCGTTGTCGAGCAGGTACGCCGGGCAAAGCGTGCGAGGTTCGGCTGACAGAGGCAAATCAGCTTGAGGACGGCACCAGGCTCGCCACGCCGAGCGGCTTCCACGAGCTGAGTAGGTGGTGATAGCATGCTTTCCTCTCGTCGGCGTGAAATTGGTCTCAGAGTGCCAGTTTCGTATTGAAGAGGCTCCATTTGCTCAAAAGGGTTCAGGCTGCGAAAGAAAAACACAGCTCCTCTTTTGACGCGGCAGGGCTTATGTTCTCTTTTTACTGACTACTATTCCGCAGCCGGGGTCTCGAGGCGATGGAATGTCGGCTTTTGAGGATGGGTCAGCAGCTCAGCTTTGCGCCCCTAGTCGCATTTGAGTCAGACTTTTTTATAGCGAAACATAGCCGAATGTTGCCGCCATCGCTTAAAGTGCGCGGGCGCGAAAGCAGAGGTTTTAGTCCGACAAACCAAAGGCGCTCCATGCGCAAGCGACACTCTTTTCACTTCGCCTCAGTAGATGTTGCAAATAGTGCACATGCGCTCGTTCCGGTGGCGACAAGCTTGCCGCTCGTGGTTCTGATTTCACCCTGCGCGGTTGAAACTGTGCGGCCTGAGGAAACAACGGTTCCGATAACTTCAAGCTCATGTGTTTGACCACCTTGTAGGCCGCGAATGAAGCGTACCGCTGTGTCGGTCGAGGCGAAGCCTTTGCCCTTTCCAAGGGTGGAAAGAACAGCCAGTCCCATAGCCGTATCCAAAGCCGTAAGCGCGAGCCCGCCGTCTACCAACCCGCTACAATGTGCACGCCTTCGCCAAAAGTTCAGGTCGATTCTAATGATCAATTGGCGTTATGGCACGCAGACCGCCAGTGTTGCAGTCGCAACTTTAGGTTAGAGGACGTTTGGACTGCAGCCGGTCTTGTCGACCTTGAAGACCCAAGGTGGATATTAGTCCTAGCTCAATTCAAAGGGTTGAGATTGATACTATATGGCAGTTAACGGGTTGGGTGACGTCTGATTTCGAACATCGGCAGAAAAATTTGCAGAAGTGGTCCGTTTGATAGGGCATAGGCTATCGTCCCGACCCCAATGGCACCGCCACATATCCAGCCGAGCATGAGGACAAGACACTCGATCGTCATTCTGACCCATCGAACTTCCCAGCCCGTTACGCGAACTCCGCCTGTTGTCAGGCCGTCGCGGGGCCCCGGGCCTAAGCCCGCGCCGATATAGGCACCTATTGCGCCGCCGTTTAGCAGTATCGCGTCAATCAGCAATGCTGCCTGCAAAGGCTGTCCAGTCACTGGAGGAAAAACAGCTAAAATCATATCCGCCGCAGTGCCGATGACAAGCACGTTAAACATCGTGCCGATGCCCGGCTTTTGGCGAAGCGGTATCCAGATTAAAAACACAAGGGCTCAAACTAGGTTGACGGCGGTCCCTATATTGTGCCCGGTGACCCGGGACAGTCCTTCGTGGAAAACACCCCACGGGTTGAGCCCAAGGTTCGCGTGAACCATTAGGGCCAGAGACGCACCATAGAGGAAGAGACCGATTTGAAGTTGGATGAATCGACGATTGAACATGACCTCGTTTTAATCAAACTGGCCTTGTAAACTATAGCCAGTTTGGCGATAGTGGCATTATATCATTCGTAGTTAACCTTCCCAGCCTGTTGCGACACCTCGGGGACTGGCGGACCGCAGGCTCAGAAGATGTTTTGTACGGGCACCTTGCTAACGCCAGCACTTTTGGCGATGGCGTAGGTTGTCGCGCCAGAATAGCCTTGACGATGAAGTATCTCGAATGCTGCAGCAATCACACTCTCACGGGTGGCGGCACTGCGCTCATCTTGGGTACGTCCGCCTGTCCCGTCTCTGGCTGGAGCCTGCTTTCGTGACCGATTGGCGGGGCTAACGATATCAAGCACTTTAGAATACCCAGTCCTGTTTACCGATGCCAAAATGCACTTGTATGTTTATCCTTGTCAATGAACTTAGAGAATGCTCTAAAGTCACCATTGGCTCGAATAATGATGGCCCTTGAATGGTTGACATCGCTACTATCCGCCGCTTGCCAATTATCACCCTTATAGTGAAACACCGGAACTTAAGGAGGGAGCAAATTCAGACCATGGTTGACCATCTGCTTCTAAGACCAGATCGATCAGCAGTTTCGGGGCCGGTTTTCTCCGTTGTGGCACAAGGCGGCGTTCAAGCATTTATTCCTTTGTCCGAGGTAACCGCCTCGTTCCAGCGACCGGGCGAAGCGGCTATAACTGGGCCCGTGATCGCAGGGCCACATCGGTTTGCCGCAACCTGTCAAATCAGGGCCAACGGACCAGTCGCCGTGGTGTCTTTATCGCCCCAAACCCTCAGCCGATTTGACCTTCATTTGCCTCACATCGCCCAAAAGCTGGTATCGATCTCAGACAGCCATGTCGCAGAGGTGCTTGCGCCAAGGGTGCTAAGCGCAGAAAATGACGGGGCCTTTAAACGCGAGTTATCCCTGCGGCAAAAGCAAAGAATTGCCCGCGCCCAGACCGGCCTTACAACTGCCGCGACAAGACAATTGCGCCGCTTACAGACGGCACGCGATGACGTACTTCACAGTGCCAAGACTTTGGTCGAGATCGCCTTGGAGCATGGTTTTTATGATCAAGCTCACTTTACTTCGACCTATCGCTTATGGAGTGGCGTCACGCCCAAACTTGATCGTGATCGCGGCAGTTCCAATGTCGTTTTTTTACAAGACCAATCGGGCTGGTCGCCGCTACCTGAGCGCATGATCGAGTTCGGAGACTACAATGGTTAGGGCTATAAGGATTGCCGTAATTGGCTTGAGTTTGTGGGCCGCGGCGGGGGTAGCAATGGCGAAAGCGCCGCGTGGCCCGATCTTGTTGGACGCCCCCAAGAAGGTTGTTGAAGCACAAATAAGTCGAAGTGCAGCACTTGAAGACCTTATATCATTCGACCAAACGATACGGGCAACAGTCCCGGACGGAGCCTTAATCCCGACTCAAGGCGAGACGAACGCCTTTCTAAGCCGAGCGGCTTCAACACTTCCCGTAACGCTATCTCGGCGACAGATGGCGGCTGTAACGATGGAGTTTGCGGGTGGTTACAGCTCCTCTCATATCTATGTTCTGTTTCCGTTTGAGAATTGGAACGTGGATGCTGATCGTGGCGGCCGCAAACTCAACAGCTCAGTCGCCCTCGCAACCGATGAATCGCTTTTGATCGACAATCGCCCAGTTCAAACCATTAATGGTCGAGCTGCAAGCGAGTTTATCGATTGGGTAAAAGGTAGCTATGGCCAACATAATCCCCTGCGTCTTCCCCAGCGTGTCCGAGAAGGGGGCGCAGAGATGTTGTGGCTTTGGGGGATTGATGGGCCCTTCACCCTTGTATTTCGCGACGGGTCACAGGCGGTGATCGAAGGGGAGGCAATGTCCCTGCGCGAACACCCGCTTGCGAGCCAATCACATACAACAAACCAAATCCAAACAAGCCAAGCGCCCTTTTCACTCGTGATCGAAAGCAATGTCGCGCGGCTGGACATCAAGACCTTGGATCAACGCTTTGTGGGTGAGTGGGACACGTTGATGTCACAGCTCCGAGAGGGAATTGTCCAGGGCACAGTCACGAGCCTCATCGTCGATCTGCGTGGCAATCGTGGCGGTGCTGGACGCCTATCAGCCGGATTACTAAAAGTTTTGACAGGTACTGAGGTCCCCATGAGTGGGGGAAAACGCTGGAAGAGGTCCAAAGCTTATGAAGATGGCCTAGCCGAATTCGTTCCACCTCTTTTGCGCTTTGCACCTTGGCGACGAGCCATCTTAGGCGCAGACGGTGTCGCGGCGTTAGATTCCATCCCTATGGGTGAGACGCGCCTTTTCGGAAGCAGAGGACTGCCCAAAGTCACTTCTGCTTTACCCTCCAATCGCGTGCGTATCTTGATCGATCACAATACGGGCTCGTCAGCTACACAGCTTGCGCGCGCAATCCAGTTTTTCAATTTGGGCGAATTGATTGGCGCACCGACCTCAAGTTCCACGAGCGAACTTGGAGAGATCGCCTTCTTTCGGCTAAAGAATAGCCAGCTTGTCTTTGCCTCCCCCTCGGCTGAATTTTTAGATGTCTCTGGCGAACGAAAGCTTGGGCCAGTGATGCCGGATATTCTTTTGTGCGGCGATAATGGGCTGTTTGCTTCTGGTCGTGCCCTAGATGTGGCGCTAAATATGCCCCCACCTAATGTCCGCCAAATTTTTAAGCCAGTATTTCAAGCCAATGCCAGCGAAACAGATTATTGTGGTAGGTAGGACAAGTCAGAAGGTCTGAGTGATTAGCTTCCGGAGATGGAAAAGCTCCTACAGGGTGAGTTCAGGTCTTTTGAACCGCTCTCGCATGCGTCTTATGGTTGAGACAGCGCGACCTGTATCGAGCGCAATTGTGTCCGCAATGAAGTCGTCGAAGGATCGCGCTTCAATATTGAAGCTATTGAGAATGTGGGCCGGAAAATCCTTGAGATTATCGGTAACGATTGCCGCGGCTTGGGTTTTCAGAGCAGCGGCTAAAACGTGCGCATCGTTAGCATCAGCTAAGTCGCTCGCAACCGGCAGGAGATGCTCAAAATCGACGACTTCAGCATCCTCGAACGCTGCGCGCATTTGCTGGATTTGATGCGCGGCCTTTTCTTGGGCCTCTTCAATTGTGTTGCCGCGCTTGTACAACATCCCCGCTATGGCCCGTTCTGTTTCGTCCAGAACCTGACCAGACCAGCGGACCCGAAAGAAAGCTGCTTCAGCAAGAGATAGAAGCAGATTCCGGGGCAGAACACGAGCTAGCGGGCAGGCATCGATTTAGGCGGTATATCGATTGGCAAAAACGGAGCTAGAGGAGTTCTGCGTCTATGGCCGCAAGTGCATCGAGTGCTTGGCTGCGGCGGCCATCGCGCGCTCGTTTGTACTCAAAGAGATCCTCAGCCTTAATGCGCCTATGGCGGCCAACGCGCTCGAAGGGCAAATCACCACGTTCCAAGACAGCGATTAGGAAGGGTCGTGAGACATTGAGAATGTCAGCGGCCTGTTGAGTTGTAAGCTGCTGGCTGATTGGAACTAAGGTTACGGCATCTCCTTGGCCCAGATAGCGCAAGAGCTCAATGAGCAGGGCGGATAATCCCGGCGTGAGCGTCACTTCAGTTGGGGGCTGATCCACGCTTTGTAGAAGCCGCAATGTTGTGCCGCCTTGGGCATGAGCTGCTAGGATTTGGCGTAAGTTATTTGCTACCGCGCGCTCATTTGCTGAGGGCAATCGGCTGCCCAATTCCTGGGCGTAGGCTGGCATTGTCATTTCTTTCTCCTGAGAACCTTGGTATCGCCTATTCGAAATAAACGCAATAAACGCAATAAACGTAAACTGTGTCGGTAAAATGGCGTGGCTATCTTGAAGGATAGATCACGCCGAGACCCTGCCAGCACGCCGAGCCAGCCTCGCAATCTCACTCAAAGCCCGCGTCTCTGAATAATAAGCATCGCGTTCCACGGGTAAACCTAGGGGGCCACGCAGGCTTTCAAGCTCCTTCAAACTAACCGAGCCCAATTCAGGACACCCATGCCCTAGATCACAGAGACCAAACGCGAGGTCGGGATTATCGGGATCAATCTCGGTTAGAAGCCAAGTGGCATTTGCGTCAGGGGTAAAGAGTTTCGCGACCGGGACCGGATCAGTGTCCTCACCTGCGGCAGAGCGTGCGCCATTGGCAAGCAATTTCTGACGGATGGTTTGGGTAAAAAGTGATTGTGACATCTAAGCCTCCTTGAGGCCGCCGCGCACCATGCCGGCGAACCAGAAGTTCCTCCGCCAGACCCAATGGAGCCGCCGTCAACGCCCTTGTGGCTTGATGGCAAGCCAGGTCTGGCACCCGTTCCCAGCGTTCGCCAGCATGGGCGACAAGTAGAGCTTGGTTAATCAGCCATTCCGGATGCCTCAGAAGCACGCGCATGCTGTCCCAGATCAGGACTTATCCAGCTTCATTTGAGGACAGATGCTATGGACTCAACTAATCGGCGATATTGCTAAACCATTGTATTTAAACATTAAATATGATAATTATCGGTAACCAACCTGAGGGCGATAAATTCAATCTTGGGTGGCATGAAAAATGCTTTCCTGACAATCTGCGGCAGGACCGCCTGTGCGGCCAAGCCGCGTCAACCAAAGGACGCCATCTCTCTTCGTGTGTCCTTTTTGGGGGGTACAGGATGGGCGTTCGCGCGCGACTTGTTTGTCTGGGAATTGGTGCTGCCATTGGATTGGCCGCCGCCACCCAAGTTGTCGCCTGGCGCTATCAGTTTCAACCCGCCCTTGGGTGGGGACTGATGATTGGCGATGGGGCCAAGCTCTATCCCCCTTGGGACTTTCTTATTTGGGCTAAGACTTGGGGGCAGCTCCCCAAACACCAATCATCCATCGGCATGGGCGTGCCATTCTTGATGCTTGGTCTGCTTGTTTCACTTTTTCTGATCAAACTATTTGATAGCCCAGATGGGGCAGGGGGCTCGGATCTGGGCATTGCCAAGAAGCGTCGGAGATCTGTTGGCTGGGGCGACAGGAAGGCCCTGATCAAGGCAGGGCTCACGAAAGACCAAGGCGTCGTCTTTGGCCGACTTGACCCGGAAGGGCCACTTGATCGGCTTTCATTTATTGCACCTGACCTTTTGGTTTCAGGCGACATGCGACCCATGTTGGTTACAGGCGGTACCCGGTCGGGCAAGGGACGCGGTATTGTGGTGCCGACGCTTCTTAATTGGAACTGGTCGGCATTGATCTTCGATCCTAAGGCAGAGCTTTGGGCGACAAGTGCTGGCTTTAGAAAGAGCCTGGGCCCGACGCTCTTCTTCAATCCCCGCTCGCCTTATACCGCGCGCTTCAATCCACTGGCCGAAATCAGTCCGGGTGATGCCGCGGTTGGCCAAGTCAAGCGTCTGGTCGAAATCCTGATTGAGCCAGGTGGAAGAGAAGGACCGTCAGACTTTTGGGATAAGCAGGGGGCCGACATGCTCCAAGCCCTTATTCTTCATGTCCTTTATACGGCCTCCGTAGAAGAGAAGAACCTGGTGACGGTGCGCAATCTATCGGCTGATTTGGATTTGGCGGCCGCTCAGATGATTGCCACCCGTCATATTCCAAACCCGAAGGCGACGACAGACAATTCCAAAGAGCCTAGCCATATTTGTCATCCTGATATTGTCCAAGCCGCGCGCGCTTATGCATCAGCCCATGAGAAGGGTCGCAAAAGCGTCCAGATGACAGTCCGCTCTTATCTCAATTGGATCTCGGGTCACGAGATTGAATATGCGATCAGTGCGAGCGATTTCCGGATTGGCGACCTCATGTGCAACCCTGAGCCTGTCAGTCTTTATGTGCAGGTCTCGCCCGGTGATTTAAAATCCTTGCAGCCCTTGGTCCGGCTCTTTTTCCATTTGGCTTCGACAAGCTTCACGACGCATATGGAGACCGATAGCGATGGCAGGCCCAAAGAGCATGCGCTTTTAATGGCGCTCGATGAGTTTCCGCTCCTTGGTAAGGTGAGCTTCTTTGAAGACGTGGTCCGACTGGCGTCAGGCTATGGCATCAAATGCCTCTTCATCGCCCAGAGTCTCAATGACATTTCCCGCGTCTATGGCGTCAATAATGGATTTTTGGACAATACCCAGATTTATGTGGCCTTTGCCGCCCTTGATCCGGTGACGCGGGAAAAGGTCTCAAAGCTAACGGGCCATGTCACGGAAACGCGCTTGAGTTCGAGCTTACCGCATCACTTTTCAGGCTCGGGTGGCAGTCGAACTTTGGCTGAAGTTGAACGACCTTTGCTCGATGTCGCTGAAGTGGGCGCTTTGCCGGACGATAAGCAATTGATCTTCATTGCCGGACACAGACCCTATCTCCTGCCCAAGCTCCGCTATGATAAAGTTGGCTGGCTCGCCAAGCGCGCTAATCGTGCCGTGCCCGACCAAACCAAGCAAATTGATACGCCTGAAAAGCCCGGTCACCCTTGGGCAGGGATAGAGAGCTTTGGCTTTGACCCCGAGGCCGAAGTCTCCTTTGCGGGCGAAAGTGGTGGTATGAAATATCTTC
>NZ_JADCBK010000046.1 GCF_020253525.1 Aquidulcibacter sp. | reverse complement strand
TTGGTGCTGCGTAAGCCCTCACCCCCGTCCCCTCTCCCAGAGGGAGAGGGGAGTTCCCCCCAACAATGTCATCCCCGCCGAAACGAAGTGGAGAGCGGGGACCTCAGCGAGTTTGCGCTCGGAGGTCCCGGATCGGCTTCGCCGTCCGGGATGACATTGCTTTAAGATTTTCCATCTGGACCCATTTTGGTGGACCCGCTGTTTCACCAAAATGGATCATCAAGCATGAGCGCGACATCTGGGTCGTCAAGTGTCCGTTTTCTTCGAAAACGGATCGCGTCGCGACGCAGCAAAGCTGCGCACTTGACTACCCAGAGGTCGCAAGAACAATTCAGTTTGCGGTTTGGTGAACCGGAAGGATCACCAAAACGCGTCTAGATAAAAAGAAATCCAAAAACCGTCATCCCCGCCGAAACGAAGTGGAGAGCGGGGATCTTGTGGGACTTTGCGCTCAGAGGTCCCCGATTGGCTGGCGCCATTGGGGATGACATTGGCTTGTGTTCGGCCACCCCACCGATCTGCCCAAAGCCCTGAAACCCGCCATAGACCTTTAACCATTTCCGCGCTAAAGCAGCGGCGCTGCCGGACACGGTGGCAATCCGCCGGTCGATACGCCGCTCACAAGCGCGCGACCCTTGCGGGCGAAGCTTGGATTGCTTGTTAGCCTCTGGTTAAGGGCAATCCAGTGATGATTAACTCGCTCGAACAAAGGACGGCTTATCATGCCCTCTCTCAATAGTTTTAATTCTCGCCAGACTCTGACTGTCGGCGACAAGACCTATGTCTATTATTCGTTAGAAGCAGCCTCGAAAAATGGTCTTGGCGATGTTTCTAAACTTCCCGTGACTTTGAAAATCTTGCTGGAAAACCTGTTGCGCGCTGAAGATGGCGTCACGGTGACCAAGGCCGATATCGAAGCCGTCGCCAAATGGGTGGACAATAAGGGCAAGATCGAACACGAAATCGCCTTCCGCCCAGCCCGCGTTTTGATGCAGGACTTCACCGGCGTGCCTGCCGTGGTTGACCTCGCCGCCATGCGCGATGCGGCAGCAGCCCTTGGCTCCAACCCTGAAAAGGTCAATCCGCTGATCCCGGTGGATCTTGTGATCGACCACTCGGTCATGGTGGATTATGCCGGTAAGGGCGATAGCTTTGCGAAGAACGTCGATCTTGAATATGACCGCAATGGGGAGCGCTATGAGTTTCTGCGTTGGGGCCAAAGCGCGTTTAAGAACTTCCGCGTCGTGCCCCCCGGCACCGGCATCTGCCACCAAGTGAACTTGGAATATCTGGCCCAAACCATCTGGACCGCCGAAGATGGCAGCGATGAAGTTGCCTATCCAGATAGCGTTGTTGGCACCGACAGCCACACCACCATGATCAATGGCTTGGCGGTTTTGGGCTGGGGCGTTGGCGGGATTGAAGCTGAAGCTGCGATGTTGGGTCAGCCCATCTCCATGCTGATCCCCGAAGTGGTTGGCTTTAAGCTCGACGGCAAATTGCCAGAAGGGGCCACGGCAACCGACCTCGTGCTGACCGTCACCCAAATGCTGCGCAAAAAGGGCGTGGTTGGCAAGTTTGTGGAATTCTTTGGCCCCGGCCTTGATTCCATGACCTTGGAAGACCGCGCCACCATCGCCAATATGGCCCCCGAATATGGCGCAACCTGCGGCTTCTTCCCCGTGGCTGAAGACACGATCAACTTCCTGCGCTCCACCGGCCGCGATGCTGGTCGGGTTGCCTTGGTGGAGGCCTATGCCAAAGCCAATATGATGTGGAAGCATGATGCGGGTCAGCCCGTCTTTACCGACGAATTGGCCTTGGATTTGGGCAGCGTCCAACCCTCACTCGCTGGCCCCAAGCGCCCACAAGACCGCGTCTTGGTGGCCGATGCGGCAACCGCGTTTAAGACCGCGCTGGAAGGCGAATTTGGCAAGGCCGGTGAAGTGGCCAAGCGCGTTGGCGTGGAAGGTCACAACCATGACCTCGGCCATGGCGATGTCGTGATTGCAGCCATTACCTCCTGCACCAATACGTCTAACCCTTCGGTGCTTATTGCCGCGGGCCTTGTGGCCCGCAAGGCCCGCGCCAAGGGCTTGACCGTAAAGCCTTGGGTGAAGACCTCTCTTGCCCCCGGCTCGCAAGTTGTTACCGATTATCTGACCCAATCTGGCCTGCAGTCTGACTTGGACGCCATGGGCTTTAACTTGGTGGGTTATGGCTGCACCACCTGTATCGGCAACTCCGGCCCCCTGCCCGAAGAAATCACCAAGGCGATTGTCGCAGGCGATTTGGTGGCAGCATCGGTCCTGTCGGGCAATCGCAACTTTGAAGGCCGCGTCAATCCAGACACGCGCGCCAATTATCTGGCTTCACCGCCATTGGTTGTCGCTTATGCTTTGGCAGGTTCCATGCAAGTGGACCTCAATAAAGAGCCCCTCGGCACGGGGTCTGATGGCCAGCCCGTCTATCTGAAAGACGTGTGGCCAACCTCTGCCGAAGTCTCAGCCATCATGCGCGAATATGTGACGGCAGAGATGTTTGCCCGTCGCTATGCCGATGTGTTCAAGGGCGACAAGAATTGGCAAGCGATCCAAGTCTCGGGCGGGCAAACCTATAATTGGCCTGCCAAATCAACCTATGTCGCCAACCCACCCTATTTCGAAGGCATGACCATGACGCCAAAAGGTGTGGAAGATATTCTGCACGCCCGCGTCTTGGGTCTGTTTGGCGATAGCATCACCACCGACCACATCTCGCCCGCAGGCTCGATCAAAGCTTCCAGCCCCGCAGGCAAATTCCTGACCGAAAATGGCGTCTCGGCCATTGACTTCAACTCTTACGGGGCCCGCCGTGGCCACCATGAAGTGATGATGCGCGGCACTTTCGCCAATATCCGCATCAAGAACCAAATGGTTCCAGGGGTTGAAGGGGGCGTCACCAAGCATTGGCCAGATGGCGAAGTTATGCCGATCTATGATGCCGCCATGCTCTATAAGGATGCTGGTACGCCATTGGTGATCTTTGCGGGCAAGGAATATGGCACCGGCTCGTCGCGTGACTGGGCAGCTAAGGGCACCAATCTTTTGGGTGTTCGGGCTGTAATCACCGAAAGCTTTGAGCGTATCCACCGTTCCAACCTGATCGGCATGGGCGTTCTGCCCTTCCAATTCCGCGATGGCGTAACTTGGGCCAGCCTCAATCTCGTTGGCGATGAAATGGTGTCCATCTATGGCATTAAGGACATCGCGCCACGCAAAGAGATGGAAGTCGAAATCCGCCGCGCCGATGGCACGGTGGTAATCGCCCCCGTCATCAGCCGGATCGATACGGCCAACGAGCTCGATTATTATTTCTCGGGTGGCATTATGCAGTTCGTGCTGCGCCAATTGGCCCGCGCGGCCTAAACCACCCCATCAAACCGAGATTAGGGCCTTCTGACGGCGTCAGAGGGCCCTTTTTCATGGTGGATCAGCTCTGCTGATCCAACGCATGATGAAACCTTACCAATCATTCATCAGGTCAGGCCTTTATTTTGCCCAATCGCACTCCTAAGTGGAGTCTCGAACGCCGGAACGGGACGTAAATCCCGGCCCCCGACGCTCCTGCTATTACCCGGCTAACAGGGTAATTCTTTTGGGGAGTGGATGTATGACTCGCGCACTCGCGCTTAATGTTGGGCCAGAGCTTGGCCTACAGCGGTATCTCACCGAGATCCGTAAATTTCCAATGCTGGACAAGGACGAGGAATATATGCTCGCCAAGCGTTGGCGTGAGCATGAAGACACAGGCGCGGCTGAAAAGCTGGTGACCAGCCATCTGCGCCTCGTGGCGAAGATGGCCATGGGCTATCGCGGCTATGGCTTGCCGGTTGCTGAAGTCATTTCAGAAGGCAATATCGGTCTGATGCAGGCCGTGAAGAAGTTTGACCCTGAAAAGGGCTTCCGCTTGGCGACCTATGCCATGTGGTGGATTCGTGCCTCGATCCAGGAATATGTGTTGCGGTCTTGGTCCTTGGTCAAAATGGGCACCACGGCTGCGCAGAAGAAATTGTTCTTCAACCTCCGCCGCATGAAGTCGAAAATGCAGGCGATTGAGGAAGGCGACCTCAAGCCGGAAGACGTCGACTATATTGCGACCCAATTGGCGGTGACGAATGACGAAGTCATTTCGATGAACCGCCGCTTGTCGGGCCCTGATGCCTCCCTCAATGTTCGCGTGGGCGAAGATGGTGGCGGGGAATGGCAAGACTGGTTGGCGTCGGATGAAGAAAGCGCTGAGACCGAATATGCAGAGCGCGAGGAACATGATGAGCGCATGATTTTGCTCAATCAAGCCTTGTCGACCTTGAACGAGCGCGAACAGCACATCATCCGCGAGCGCCGCCTGCGCGATGATCCGGTGACGTTGGAAGACCTCGCCGATCAATATGGCGTCAGCCGTGAGCGCATTCGCCAGATTGAAGTGCGCGCCTTTGAAAAAATGCAAGCCGCAATCAAAAAGGCAGCCCTTGAGAGTGGTTTGATCGCCGCCTAATCTGCTTGCACCGTCAGGCATTGAATGGTCATGTAGCCACTTCAAGGAGTGGCTGCATGACTTTTTCTCGGCGCCGGGCGCTGGCCGCAGGGCTTGGACTTTTAACCGCGAGCGGCCTGGTGCGCACAAGCGCTGCCGCCCCAGCCAAAGCCCCTACCTATCCAGACTTCTATTTTGGCGCAGACCTGTCTTATGTGAATGAGATGGAAGATTGCGGGGCCGTCTTTCGCCAAGGCGGCAAGCGGGTAGACCCCTATCAGCTGTTTGCCGATACCGGCCATAATCTGGTGCGACTGCGCCTGTGGAATAATCCCGACTGGACGACTTACAGCACATTCGACGATGTGCGCCGCTCGATGCGTCGGGCCAAGGCGAGCGGGCAGAAGGTGCTGTTAGACTTCCATTATTCCGATGATTGGGCCGATGGCGACAAGCAATGGATCCCCAAAGCCTGGGAAAATATCCCAACCACAGGGGGCCTGTCCGCTGCGGTCTATCAATTCACGTTTGACACACTGACCAAGCTCGCAGGCGAAGGTCTGATGCCGCATATGGTCCAAGTTGGGAATGAGACCAATAAGGAAATGATGGGGCGGAAGGATTGGAAGTGGGAAACGCGGACCACCGATTGGGTCCGCAATGCTGCTTTGTTTAACGCCGGGATTAAGGCGGTACGCGATGCGGGCAAGGCCACCGGCACGGTGCCCAAAATCATGTTGCATATCGCCCAGCCCGAAAATGCGGAGCCTTGGTTTGCCAAAGCGGCCGAAGCGGGCGTGACTGACTTTGATTATATCGGCCTGTCCTATTACCGGAAATGGTCAAGCCAAGGCTTGGATGGCCTCAATGCGACCATCGCCCGCCTCACCGCCACCTATCAGGCCAAAGTGATTGTGGTTGAAACCTCCTATCCTTGGACGAATGACGGGGCCGATGAGGCCGCCAATTTGTTGGGGCCCGATACATTGATCCAGCAATATCCCGCCACGCCAGAAGGCCAGCTACGCTATTTGGTCGACCTCACCCAAGGCGTGATCAGCCATGGCGGGGTGGGTGTGGTCTATTGGGAGCCTGCATGGGTCTCCACCTCCTGCAAGACGCGGTGGGGGAAAGGCTCGCACTGGGAGAATGCGACCTTCTTTGATTTTAGGCGCGGCAATGAGGCTTTGCCTGCCTTTGGCTATGTCCGTCATCCCTATGTTTGGCCGAACTAGGCCGCAGGGCACTCGGGCAGCCATTCCTTAACCCCTCTCTGCTAGGGTGCGGGCATGACGAACATGACCTTCGCTTTGAGCGACTTGCCCGATTGCGCCATTCTCGCCAGCAAAAATGGCCGCGTTTTAGAAGCAAATGCGCTTGCGCTGCAGCGATTTGGCGACCAAGTGGCGCTGGGTGCCTTTGCCCCTTGGTATGAGGCCCGCTTTGGCTGGAGCATCCAAGAGCGCGAAGATGGCAGCCAATTAGGCCTATTCCGCCCCGATGCGGACGAGACGGCGCGCGGCAAGACGATGTTGTTTGCCACCTTGAGCCACGAAATCCGTACCCCTCTAAACGGGATTTTGGGCATGGCGGGCCTGTTGGCTATGAGTGAGCTGACCAGCGCCCAGCGCTCCTGGCTGGGAGCGGTTACCGATTCCGGTCAACATCTGCTGGCACTCCTCAATGATATTCTCGATTATGCCAAGCTCGAAAGCGGCAAGATTGAGCTGGAGACCATGGTCTTTAATCCAGCCAAAACGCTGCAGTCGGTCGCAGAGCTTTGTTCGCCACGCGCGCATGAAAAAGCCCTTGAGATCGTGCTGGTCGTTGCCCCCGATGTGCCGGTGGAAGTGGCAGGCGATGATGGCCGCTTACGCCAGATCATTTTGAACTTGGCCTCCAACGCCGTGAAATTCACCCAAGAGGGCGGTGTCTTGCTGCGGCTAGAGGCGACAGGCGTCAACCAGTTGCGCTTTAGCGTGGAAGATACCGGTATTGGCATCCCGACCGATAAGATGGAGCGCGTGTTTGACGAATTCCAGCAAGCCGATTCCTCGCACTCGCGCCGCTTTGGCGGCACGGGCCTTGGCCTGGCCATCGTCAAGAAACTCACCACCGCTTTGGGCGGCACCGTCAGCCTAAAGAATCGAGACGGTGGCGGCACCGTGTTTTGGATCGACATTCCTTTTGAGACCGTCACACCCGCCCCCACGCGCAGCCAGCGCTTGACGGGCAAAACCATCGCCATCCAAAGCCAATCAACACTTCTCGTCGAGGCTTTGAGCTTGGCGCTTGAAGATGAAGGGGCATTGGTCAAGCGGGTTGAAACGCCGCGCCAAGCCAAAGAAGCCAGCGTGATCCTGCTGGATCACCATACCGATACGGTACAAGCCGCGCCGTGGCTGAAATGCGCAAGCCCGGTGGTGGCCTTGATCCCGCAAGAGCGCCGCGACCTGATTGATGATTATCGTGCTAAGGGTGCGATCGGCTATTTGATTAAGCCCCTTCGTATCGCCTCCTTGATTGAGCGCGTGGCCTTGGCCGCTGGCGAAGGCGTCGATACACGTCCTGTGGTGGCCAATGACGAGCGCGCCGATACCACGCCGATTGCAATCGGCTTGCGTGTTCTTCTGGCAGAAGACAATCCGATCAATGCGCTTTTGGCCAAATCGCTGTTGGTGCGCAATGGCTGCCATGTCGTAGCTGTTGGCAATGGGGCCGAGGCGCTGACAGCGGTGCAAGACGCGCCTTATGATCTGGTCTTGATGGATGTCCATATGCCGGTGATGGACGGGTTTGAAGCAACCCGGGCGATCCGGGCTTTGGGTGGTCGCTTCTTGGAGATGCCGATCATCGCCTTGACGGCGGCAGCCATGGAAGAAGACCGCCGCGCCTGTAAAAATGCTGGCATGAACGACTTCATTACCAAGCCCCTCGACCCGGCCATGTTGTCGTCTGTATTAGAGCGCTGGACGAATGCGTCCAGACAGGCCACTTTCGCCGCCTGATTCAGGACGCTTCTTTAAGGTCCTGACCCTTGTGAGGACCTTCATGGCTGGCAAAAAAGCGGTTGAACCTGAATTAGAACTGGGTGCCGACGATAAAGTGGGCGTCGGGGCTTTTTTCGAGCGGCCCTCGCTGGTCATGTTCGGTCTAGGCTTTGCAGCCGGTATGCCCAATCAATTGGCTGGCCTTGCCTTAGCCATTTGGCTACGTGAAGCTGGGGCATCGCTGGCTTTGATCGGCTTGATGGGGCTTGCCACCCTGACCTATGCCTTGAAATTCCTATGGGCACCCTTGGTGGACCGGGTTGCCATTCCGGTTTTAGACAAGGCCTTGGGCCGTCGCCGTGCTTGGATGCTCTTGACCCAAGCCGTTGTGATTGTCGGCCTCCTCCTGATGGCGACCAGCGACCCCGCCCTAGCCTTCACAAAAGAAGGTGATGCCACGGCCGCTTTCATTCCCTTTGCCGCTTTTGCCGTCCTGATTGCTTTGGCCGGGGCCACCCAAGACATTGCGATTGACGCGTGGCGCATTGAAGTTGCCCGCGATGCCAATCGCTTGGGCGTTTTGACCGCGACCTATCAATGGGGCTATCGCGTTGCCATTCTTTTGGCCGGTGCCCTTCCCCTGTTTGTGGCCCAAGCCCTGAATGGCGACCAATATGGCTGGCTGGGCTGGGCCGTCGCTTATGCCGCGATGGCCGGCTTTATGGGTCTGGCGATTATCTCAACCTTGTTAGCCCCGCGCGAAACCACAGCCCCCGCACCGCGCTGGGTTGCCCCTGCCGACGTGCCTGATCGCGGCATAATCGACTATTTGGAATGGGTGGGCCGACTGGCGCTGATGCTGCTGGCTGCCTGTGTGCTGGCAGTCGGCCTTGCCGGCAAGGCAGAGCCCTTGGCTTGGTTGGTTGGCGGCTTTTATGGCGGCACCAAGGAAATGAGCGAAGCCTTGGCGGCGCGACCTTGGGGTGTCTGGCAACAAGTGGGTTATGCGCTGATTGGCCTCAGCCTCGTGGTCGTGGCCTGTCTACAAATCCCCCGCGTGAAGACCCGCCCTGGGGCCTATTTCAAAAGCGCACTGGGCGATCCTTTGGCCGACTTCTTCAGCCGCTATAAGGATTTGGCGAGCCTGATTTTGGTGTTCATCTGCGTTTATCGCATGGCAGACTTCGTGCTGAACCTAACCTCGACCATGTATCTGGACGCGGGCTTTTCAAAAGACTCCATTGCCTTTGCCCAAAAGTTTTTCGGCGCGGCCATGAGCGCGATTGGGGCAGGCCTAAGTGGGTGGTTGGTTTTGAAATTCGGCCTATTTCGGTGCTTGATTATCGGGGCATTCTTGCAGCCCATTTCAAACTTGGCCTTCATTACCATTACTTTGACAGGCCCCAATGTGCCGGCCCTCTATGTGGCGATTGGCATCGACAATTTATCGGGCATGTTCGCGGGCACCTGCCTCATCATGTATATGTCCATGCTGACGAAAGAGGGTTTTACCGCCACCCAATATGCGGTGTTTTCTTCGCTCTATGCTTTGCCCGGCAAGATTATCACAGCCTTGTCTGGCCGCGTCGTGGAAGGGGCGGCTAAAGCCTCTGAAACCGGGTGGCTGGCCGCCATGAAGCCGTGGTTCAACCATTTGCCAGCCGAATCCTTTGCCGCAGGCGGGGCGAAGTTGGGCGTATCCGGTCAGGCGCTTGCCGCAGGCTATACCGCCTTCTTCTTCTACACCTCTTTGATCGGGATTTTCGGCATCATCATGGCGCTGATCATCTCGCGAGGTCCTGCGCGGGAAATTCTCGAACGGGAGAAAAGGGAAGAGGCTGAAGCCTCTAAAGCCTAAATATCTTCATCGGTAAGGTCGGATTTTTCCGCCGACAGACGAACCACAAAATCGGTGCCCTCGACACAGGTTGAGGCCAAAAGGATATCGCCCCCGTTTAGGCGCGCCAGTTCGCGGGCAATGGCCAGGCCCAGACCTGTTCCCCCCGTAAGGCCACTGCCAGCAAAGGGCATGAACAAGTTATCCTGTACGCGCTTGGGCAAGCCCGGCCCCGTATCAACCACATGCAGGTCGATGCGCTCCCCCTCCAGCACGGCATAAGCGCGGATGGTGCCGGGCTTGCCTGATTGGACAATGGCTTGGGCGGCATTGCGAATGAGATTGGTCAAGATCCGATGCAAATGCTCGCCATCGATTTCAATCTCAAGGTCGGTTGGAATATCATGCTGCCATGGCACATTCAGGCCTGCCAAAGCTTCTTCGGCGGCATCATCCAGCGCGTCTGACAGATAGAGAAGCTCGCGCTCTGGCGGCCTTTCTTGCGCTTTGCCGAACGCCAAAGTTGATTGGGCCAAATTGACGGCCCGCTGCAAAGCCCGCTCTAGCCGCGGTGCGGTGGCGCGTACCACCGGATCATCGACCGATGCCAAGCGTTCACTGACCAATTGCGCCGCCCCCAGAGAGTGGCGCAGATCGTGGGAAATTTTCGAAACCGCAAGCCCCAATTGCGCCAGCCGATCCTTCTGAATAAACGCTTGGCGCACCGTGTCTTGCATGGCCGAAAAAGCAACTTCGGCTTGGCCAATTTCATCGCTCCGCCCCGAGGGGATCAGTGCGCGACTGGCATCGGTTGGGGCCATGCTGAAACGGCCAATCGCCCGGGTCAGACGCCGCATGGGTCGCACAAATCCATCGGCCAAGGCCGCGTAAATCAGCGCCCCAATCGTCAACGACAGGGCCAAGGAGGCCAAAAGCACTTGCCAAGTCGACCGCAACAGCGATTCCTTTAGCGGCGCTTCGGCAACAATGACTTCCAGCTTGATGGCCGCATTGGTTTGTGGGCGGCCAACAATTCGCAGATATCGACCCTCTGGCGCGGCATAGGCCTCTAAAACCCCCGATAGCGAACGGCCGATGGTTTGCGCCTCGGGATTAATGTCGATGATGGGGCCCTTGGGCGTTCCCCCCAACACCTCAAGACGTGCATCATCTTGCAGGATGGTGACAGATTGGATTTCGGCCGCACGCACCAATTCCGACGTCCGCCCCCCCATGAGCCCGTAAGAATCCGGGGCGGTGACGGCCAAGGCAACGATTTCTGCGGTGTTGAGACGGTTGATAATCCATTCGTCGCGCAAGCTTGCCATAGTTGGTAAAAAGAACAGCGCTTCGGTCAGGAGGATAAAGCCCGCCCCAATGGTCAAGAGACGCGCCGTCAAGCCATCATTGGGCTTAAACTCCGGCGCGGCGGTCGAAGAAATTCCCTCAAGGCTATCTAATGGGGCGTTCATGGTCACCTTTGTCGCATGCCCATCCAAAAAAGCTTCCCGTGACCAAAGTGGCACCGCACCAAACCAGGTCCGTACACCACTCCATGTGCGATCCTTGGGCGCTTGTCACCCCATAATCTAGGCATTGTTCATAGAGAGGAAACCCTGAAAAAGCCAGTGATGACTGTATTTTACGTTTTTTGCCAGTTGTTTTTGCAAATCATTCGCAATATGAAACTAAGAATGAGTATCACTATAAACAAGCCGAACCGCCCCCTCCCCCCATTTGCGCAAGCCCTTTGTGTCGGGGGCCTCGCCCTCTTGGCACCAAGCCTCGCCCCCAGCTTGGCGATTGCTGAAGCCGCCGCCCCGGTCGAAACCATCATCGTGATTGGCCAGAAGGATGGTCTGCGCACCATTCCAGGCTCTGGTGCCACGATTGAGCAGGCCGATCTGGTTCGTGCGCGCATCTTGTCCGTCAATGAAGCCTTGCGCCAAGTGCCCGGTGTGTTTGCGCGTGATGAAGAAGGCATGGGCCTGCGACCCAATATCGGTATTCGCGGCCTGTCGCCGACGCGCTCTAGCAAAGTCCTCTTGCTCGAAGATGGTTTGCCCCTAAGCTTTGCGCCCTATGGCGACAATGCCACCTATTACCACCCGCCGATCCGCCGCTATAGCCGGATTGAGATCCTCAAAGGGGCCAGCCAAATCCGCTTTGGTCCCAATACCGTTGGCGGCGTCATCAATTATGTGACCCCACCTGCACCAGAGGCCTTTGAAGGCCAAGCCACATGGGCCGCAGGCTCAGACGGCTATGTGGAAACTGACCTTAATCTGGGTGGCCCCATTGCCGGGATGCGCGCCCTGTTCCACGCAAACGCGACCCAATCAGAAGGCGCGCGCGACAATCAAGAACTGAAGATCAATGACCTCTATCTGAAGCTCGAAAAAAGCTTAGGCGAGCATCATGATCTGACCCTGCGCTTAAGCCGTTATGGCGAAGATAGCCAAGTGACCTATTCGGGCCTGACCCAAGCCGAATATCTGGCCAATCGGCGGCAAAATGCGTTTGTGAATGATGGGTTTAAGGCAGTTCGCGTCGGGGCTTCCATGCTGTGGGCTTGGGCGATTGATGACACGACGACCTTAAAGACATCGGCCTCTTATTCCTGGTTTGATCGCGATTGGTGGCGTCAATCCTCTAACTCGGCCCAGCGGCCCAATGATGCGTCAGACCCGACCTGTGGCGGTATGGCCAACCTCTTGACCACCTGTGGCAATGAAGGCCGCCTGCGCGAATATCACACCTATGGCTTTGAAAGCCGCTTGAGCAAAACGGGCGAGATCGGCGCGGTGAAGTTTGAGAGCGAACTGGGCATTCGCTATAGTGATGAGCGGCAAAACCGGCTGCAAATCAATTCCGACACCCCAACAGGCCGCACACCGGGCACCAGCGTGAACGCTGGCGTGCGCGAGAATAATCTGCGCTATCTCCAAGCTTGGTCAGGCTTTGCCACCACCAAGGCGACAATCGGGCCATGGACGCTGTCACCGGGCATTCGTTATGAGTCCATCGATTTCCAACGCGTGAACCGCCTCAATCCGGCAAGCCCCGTGCGTGGCGAAGACCAACTGCAGGAATGGATTCCAGGTCTTGGCATTTCCTACAAGATCAGCCCGCGCTTTGCCGCCTATGTGGGCGCACATAAGGGCTTCTCGCCACCGCGCGTGGAAGATGCGATCAACAACTCCACCGGTGCGTCGGTCAATCTGGGGCCAGAGACCAGCACCAATTGGGAAGCGGGCCTGCGGGGCGATATTACCAAGGGCCTTGCAATCGACCTCACCTGGTTCCGCATGGATTTTGACAATCAGATCGTGCCAAGCTCTGTCGCAGGTGGGGCAGGTGCTACGCTGACAAGTGCAGGCGAGACCTTGCACCAAGGGTTTGAGGCGTCGCTGCGCGGCTCACTCGCCGATATGGGCGTGATGACGACGGGCAATGACCTCTATTTCCGCGCCGCGCTGACCTATGTGGGCGACGCCAGCTATGTCGGCACGCGCTTTTCGGGTGTGGCAGGCAATACAACGCGGTCGGTCACGGGCAACCGCCTGCCCTATGCGCCCGAATGGCTGATCAATGCCGCCATTGGCTATCAGCTTGGCACGATGGGCGAGTTCCAAGTCGAATATGTGCGCACCGATGAGATGTTCACCGACGACCTCAACACCATCACCCCAACAGCAGACGGCCAACGCGGCTTGATCAAGGCGGCCGATATTTGGAACGTTACGCTAAACCTCCACCCCGAAAGCTGGCCCTTGGGTGCCTATATAGCGGTGAAGAATGCGGGCGACGCGCGCTATATCGTCGACCGCTCTCGCGGCATCCTCCCCGGTGCCCCGCGGCAGGTGCAGTTTGGACTAACGAAGGCGTTTTGAGGCGGGTGGCAAAGGAGCGCCGTAGGGTGCATTCCAACGGGAATGCACCATGGTCAAGCCAAACTTAAAAGTTCTTTTGACTTGGAACGGTTCAAGGCCGCACTCCGCTTGCCTTGAAGCCGCCCGACAATTCTTCCTGCTCAAACTCGAACATGGCCTTTGCCTAGGCACAGTCTGTGGCAAAGGCGATCCAAAGCGGAAAACTTCAGGGGGCAGCCTACCCCTCGTTCAGGCCATCCGGCACGCCGACGACGTGGAAGCCTGCGTCAACATGGATCACTTCGGCGGTGGTGGAGCGACCGATGTCGGACAGGAGCCAGAGGGCGCAGCCCGCAATGCCTTCCATCGTCGTGTCTTCCTTCATCAAGGACCACTCGCGGCCGGTATTCACAAGGCCACGGCCGCCTTGGATGCCGGCCAAGGCCAAGGTGCGCATGGGACCTGCGCTGATGGCGTTGACGCGAATGCCGCTGGGGCCCAAGTCGCGGGCGATATAGCGGGTGGCGGCTTCCAGCGCTGCTTTGGCGACGCCCATCACATTATACGATGGTAATACGCGCTCTGCCCCCAGATAGGACAAAGTGATCATCGAGCCGCCGGGCGACATCAAGGGGGCGGCGCGCTTGGCACAAGCCACCCACGAGAAGGCTGAAATATCCATGGTGCGCAGGAAGTTTTCGCGCGTGGTATTTTCCACAAATGAGCCTTTGAGCTCATTCTTATCGGAAAAGGCGATGGCATGGACCAAGAAGTCTAGCCCGCCCCATTTTTCCTGAATGGCGGCAAAGACAGCATCCAAGGCCGCATCATCGGTGACGTCGCAGGGCAAGATCAGGTCAGAGCCGACGCTTTCGGCCAAGGGCCGCATGCGCTTTTCCAGCGCTTCACCTTGATAGGTAAAGGCCAGTTCTGCGCCTTGGGCGGCCAATTGACTGGCAATGCCCCAAGCGATCGATTTGTCATTGGCCACGCCCATAATCAGGCCGCGCTTGCCCTTCATCAGGGTTCCGGTTGGATAGCCAGTTTCTTTCGTTTCGCTGCTCATGAGAGCTCCTGCCGCTGAGAATGCTTCCAATCATGTGAAGGTCACATGATGCGTGGCGCTTCATTGCCCTGTCCGTGCCAAGGGTCAAGAGGCAGGTGCGGCTTGAGGGCTAGGGGTCGGCCTAGTGGCGGGTGAAGAGGCGCTGCAACATGCCGAGCGCGCCGGTCAAGGCGATGTCGCCTTCTTCCACGGTCAAGGCCAAGCAAACCCCACCGGGCAAAGCGACGGGATGGTGCATTTGGCCGGGCCGCTTGATTGATAAATCGCCGGGGCCAAAGCGGCCGGTGCCATCTTCAAAAGCGCCTGCTACCACCAAAGTATATTCAGTGCCCGTATGGTCGTGATGGGGGGCACCATGGCCCGGCTCAATCCGCAACAGCTTGGCACGCAAAGCGCCGCCCGTTTCCAGCGCCATGGATTTGACGCCGGGGCCTGCAAAGGTCCAGCCCTCGCGGGCCGCGGAATCGAGGCTGATGTCACGCAAGGGTTGGGGCAGGCCCAACAACTCGTCCAAAGCGCGCCCTGCCGCATGCATGGCTTCGCGGGCTTGGGCGTGGCTGTCTTCCAGCGCATCAATTTGTGCCAGAACACCGGCGAGGAAATTGTCTGAAACCGGGGCTGGGGCTTGGGCTTCTAACGCATCGCCGCCAATCACATCGCCAAGATCCAGCGACAAGGGCGCAACGCCCTTTAAAGCCGCTTGGGTCTCTACCAGCAGGCGCAGAGACGGGTCTGCGGTCAGGAAGTCATCAGGATAAGCGCTGATCATTTTCTTCCCTAATCCAAACCCTAAAGGCCAAGGTGCCGTGATCTTCCCAAGATAAGCGATATTGGTTGCCATTTCCTAACGTCAAGGCGAAATGGCCGCAATAGGTCAGTCTGGGCTGTCGAGTTTCGATCTGAGCTTCAAAAAAGCCAAGCGAAGTCGGGACTTGACCGTACCCAGTGGCGTTCCGGTCTGTTCAGCAATCTCGCGGTGCGACAGGCCGTCATAAAAGGCTTGATGCAGAAGTTGGCGCTGTTCTTCGGGCAGATCGACAATGGCTGCCCGCACCAAGTGGTCGCGCTCTGCCCCCGTTATCAGCGAATCGGCCGCCGGTGGCGCAGAGGGCAACAAAAGCGGGTCATTGGGGTCGAGCTCTGGCTTAGTCGTCCGGCGAATGGCGTCAATGCGCTTGTTGCGCGCGACCCGAAACAGCCAAGTCGAGACCGAAGCCTGCGTGCGATCAAACAAATCGGCCTTACGCCAAACCGTGACCATCACATCTTGGGCTAATTCTTCGGCCAGCGCATTATCGGCACCCAAGCGCATCAGATAGGCTTTCACGCGCGGGCCGTAATAGGCAAACAATTCCCCATAGGCGGCCTTGTCTTTATGCAGGGCGACGGCTTCCATCAGATCGGCAAAACGATCACGCTCCCCCTCACTCAAGGCCCCCGGGCTGGGCGGGGCTTTGCCAGCGGCAGACCCCATCGGGCTCGCTTGAGGCTTGCGTGAAGAATTGTCCGAAGAAGACATGGGGTTTGGAAGCTACTTTCTACGGCGCTCTGTCTGGCGAGGAAACCACGACGCGCTTACACGTCTTACCACGCGCGACATAACAAAGTAAGGCAAAGGCAACAGTCTGTACTCGGGACGTTTTTTGGGGTGCCTCCCCACATAAAGTGTGAGAAAAGCGAGCCAATCGCATAAAAGGACGCGGCCAAGGGTGCAAGGTGACAAACCAAACCTGTGACTGAAGCGGCGCAGGCATAATGAGGCCGCCTCCACCTAGTGGATAGAGCGGTGAAAAATCCAAGGATGGGATATGTGATGCAAAACTTAGCCAGTCCCACGCGCCTGATACGCTTTATGGCTCGATTGGGGATGACGCTGGTCCTATTCGCCGCTTGGCCCGCCCTGTCGCAGGCGCAGACGGGTGCGGTTAGCATCGAGCCGGACGCGATCGTCAATCTCTGGCCCGGGGTCGCGCCCGGTGCGCCCAATCCCCTGCCAAAGGAAGAAATTGTTTTCAGGAACAATCCGTTCAATTTGGTCGACCGCGCCGCCCATCAGGTTGCAACCCCCAATCTCAGCCTCTTTGTGCCCCAGAAACCCAATGGGGCTGCCATTCTGATTATTCCGGGTGGGGGCTATTCTTGGGTGGTGATCGACAAGGAAGGCTATGAGGGGGCCAAGCGCTTCGCCGCCGAAGGCTATATGGTCTATGTGCTGCGCTATCGCCTGCCCCATCAAGGCTGGGCGGCCGGGCCAGATACGCCCTTGCAAGACGCCCAGCGCGCCATGCGCCTGATCCGCTCGCGGGCGGGCCAAGACGGCATTCAAGCCAATCAGATCATGGTCATGGGCTTTTCTGCGGGCGGCCATGTCGCAGGCTCACTCGCCCTCAAATTCGACCAGCAAATTGCCCCACGGCTCGACAAAGTGGATGGTCTGTCGGCTAAGCCTGACTTGGCCGTCCTCATGTATCCGGTCGTGACAATGACAGAGCCTTTTCGCCACCCCAAATCGCGCGAGAATATGATTGGACTTAGCCCCAGCCCCGCAGCGATTGCGGCTTATTCACTCGAGACCTCAGTCCGGGCCGATGCGCCGCCCCTATTCATCCTGCACGCAGGCGATGACCCCGCCGTGCCAGTTGAAAACGCCTTAGCGCTCTACGAGACGGCGCGACGCGTGAAAGCCTCTGTCACGCTGCATCTGTTTGAAAAAGGCGGCCACGGCTTTGGCCTGCGTGGCATTACGGGCACGCCTTTGGCTGTTTGGCCAGACCTTTTGTTAAGCTGGGCGCAGGATAAGGGCTTCCCGAAGCCTTAGGTCCCGCGCGATTTAGCGCCTGAATCCAGCACATCTGGGCGACGCGGCTCCATCGTCGCCAAGTCCCAATCTTCCGGCACAAAGGCGCGATAGGTTGGCTTTTGCACCGGATAGCCGCCGACTTCGCTTTCACTATCGATGATTTTCCCGCGACCCTCGGCTATATCGGCCAAGATGCGCACATCATGGGCGTCGCGGTCCCAAGGCCGGGCACCAACCTTGGTCAATAGGTCGGCTTCAAGGCCAGCTGCAGGGCTAATCTTCAGGCCCGCAGGAAGGTCGAGTGGCTGGGTTGCCAGATTGATTTTTGCGGCACCCGACGTGTAGCGACCCATTTGTGGCAGGGCTTTGCCATTCATATCTTGGGCGATGTTATCGCGCATGAAGAGGTCGAGATCACCATGCCCGCCTAGCATCACCAACGGCAGACCGGGGGCGGTATTATGTCCGCCACGCATCGCATTGCCGATCACGGTCATCCGGCCATTCTGGAAGGGCTGAGCCCCCCATTCATTGGCCATCAGATTGTAATGAATAGCCCGATAGCCCGGATTATAGATCAGATTATTGATGATCGCGCCATGCACGCCGCCTTTGAACAAAGGATTGCGCTCGACATTATGGGCATAGATGTTGCGATAGATCAGGATGTCGTTGGCATTGTCATGGATGAGAGAGCCCTTCGAATGCTCCCCCTTCGCATGGGTCGCATTGGCCAAGCTTTCGGCGATCAAATTGTTGGAATAGGTGATCTGTCGCGAGGTGCCCGCCCGCCATTCAGCTGGGGTTTTGCCGGTAAAGCGCGGGCCAGAGGCAGAAAGGTTTTCATCCGTCCCCCATGTCAGGCTGCAATGATCAACGATCACATTGCGCGCGCCAATGGTGGAGAAGGAATCAAAATCATTGCCGCTCATTTTCGCCTTGCCAGCCTCACCCGCCCGCACGCGAATATGGCGCATAATGACCTCAGAGGTCGCCACATCCATGCCGCCCCGGATCAAGGTAATGCCAGGCGATGGGGCGGTTTGTCCGGCAATCGTCAGAAATGGCTCGGTGATTTTCAGCGTCGTGGCTTCCAAATCAATTACGCCACCCACTTCAAACACAATGATCCGTGGACCCTTGGTCTCGAGCGCTTGCTTGAAAGAGCCCGGGCCATCCTTGGCCAAAGTCGTGACGCGCAAGATCTGCCCGCCGCGCCCGCCAAGTGTGTTCGCAGCCCATCCGACGGCGCCGGGGAAAGCCTTTTGAGCCGCAGCACTGGCCAAGGTCTGCGCCATGCCTGGGCTGGCGATCAAACCCACAACTGCCGCTGAAGTCGCACCCAAAAGCTGTCTGCGGTTCATGCCGCTTCTCCCCTGTTTGACGATCCAAAGGATAGATGGACCATCGATTTTGTGTTGTTCATGCATATTGACACCGGTTTCCAAAATGCGCAATCATGAAAATCAAAGGACGAAAGCGCACATGTTTCAGACCCGCGACTCCGTGAAAGAGCCTTCTAGCGCCGCCGAGGCTAGCGTCATTGCTGGCCAGTTTCGAGCTGCGCGTTTAAGCAAGACCGCCCTTTCAGACTTCCCGGGACCCTTGCCGCGCGTCCTTGATGAATCCTATGCCATTCAGGATGCCGCAATTGCGGGCTGGCCCGACAAATTGGTTGGCTGGAAAGTGGGCCGCATTCTCGGCGATTTGGTTACCGTGCATGGAACAGACCGCCTGATTGGGCCGATTTTTGCTGCATCCCTACAGCGCGCGACAGGCGAGACCGAGGAGAGCTTTGCGGCGATCCAAGACGGCTTTTGTGCGGTTGAGGGCGAATATGTGTTTGAGCTTGCCGCCGACGCCATCCCCGGCAAAACCGATTATGATGCAAGCTCTGCTCTAGATTTGGTGGGTGAGCTTTGGACCGGTATTGAAGTCGCGGGCAGCCCGCTTGCCACCATTAATGACCTTGGCCCTACGGTTGTGGTTTCCGACTTTGGCAATAATTGGGGTTTGATCCTTGGCAAGCCTGTCCAGAACTGGCGCGCCCGCTTGGAAGACCTCACCTGCGCCGTGACGATTAATGGCGATGTGGTTGGTACCGGGGTTGTCACCGCATTTCCGGGCGGCATCACCCAATCGCTGGTCTTTGCGCTGAATTGTGCCGCAAGGCGCGGCCTTCCACTCAAACGCGGGATGCTAATTTCTACGGGCGCTGTTTCGGGCGTTCATGATGCTAAGCCCGGCGATCATGCGATAGCAGATTTTGGCCAAGACGGAAAAATTGCCTGTCATCGCTTGGCGGGCCCTTCAAGCTCAGGACAAAAATGATGGTTACACGCCGCTCTCTTTTGGCCACAGCTGGCCTTGCCTTACCACTTGTCTCTGCGTGCCAACCCCACAGCGCCTCGGGCGTTTTAACCGCGTGCGACGTCCACCGCGACGGCTATCCCACGGTGATGGCGGTGAAGTGGCTGGGCGAGGCTTTGGCCAAGGAAACCGGGGGTCGCCTCTCCATCCGCAGCTATCCATCCGGCCAATTGGGGGCTGAGGATGATACAATTGCACTGGCCCAATCTGGCGTGATCGACATTTGCCGCGCCAATGCGGCTGCCCTGAACAATGCGTTCCCGCTCACCCAAGTCGTCTCAATGCCCTTCGTCATCCAGAATGACGATCATTTGCACCGCGTCTTAGATGGACCGATCGGTCAAGAGATTTTGGATGGCTTTAAAGCGCGCGGACTGATTGGTTTGGCTTCTTACGATGCTGGGGGGCGGTGCTTCTATAATACCCACCGCCCGATTGAGACGCCAAAGGACTTGCATGGTCTGAAAATCCGTGTGCCGCAGTCGGATGTCTTCATCGAAGCAATTGGTGCCATGGGGGCAAACCCAACACCTTTGAGCTTTAGTGCGGTCTATTCTTCACTCCAAAGCCGCTTGATCGATGGAGCAGAAAACAACTGGCCCACTTTTGAAACAGCCCGACACCTCGAAGTGGCGCATTATTGGTCAGAGACCCAGCATTCCTATTCGCCAGAGTTTTTGATGATGTCGGCCAAAAGCTTTGGTCAGCTCAGCCAAAAGGACCAAGGCTTAGTCCGTGATCTGGCCAAAGCGTCTGTCGCCGTCATGCGGGAGGCTTGGGTCAAAACCGAGGCCGAATCCCGCACAAAAGCACTCGCCGCTGGCACCAAAGTGGTCGAGGTCAATAAAGCTGCCTTCAAGGCAGTCTGTGACCCGGTCAATGCCAAACGTCTGAACAACCCAGATGTCGCCCGCCTCTATGCGGCGATTAAAGCGATGGTTTGACATGGAAAACGAACAAAACGTCCCACCCAAAGGTCAAGAAAGTCTGTTGGACCTTTTGGCCAATGCCTGCAAAATCGTCGCTCTAACCGGCCTCGTCATCATTACTTTGGTTCAAGCTTGGCAGGTTTTTGCCCGCTATATCCTCAATGACTCCCCTGGCTGGACAGAGCCTGTGGCCGTCTTCTTCATGGGGATGACGGTGATGATGGCCGCCGCCGTTGGGGTGCGCGAGGGCACACATTTTTCCTTCTCCAACATCCTCGACGCCATGCCAGCGGGCCTACAAGCACTGGTGCGCCGATTGCTGCTCGTCCTCACATTGGGCGTCGCTCTCTTATTGGCCTATTGGGGCCTCAATCTCGCGCTCGATAATTGGGATGTCAGCATGGCAGGTGCCCCAATTCCGGCGGGCATACGTTATGTGCCCTTTGCTATTGGCGCTTCCATCATGGCGCTGTTTGCCGCTGAGCGCTTATTCGCGCCAACGAAAAACTAAGGACGAAACCGATGGCACTCGCCGCACTTTTCCTTGTCTTCGCCCTTCTTTTGGTCCTTGGCGCGCCGGTGGCGATTGCGTTGATCATCTCAACCATCAGTGCAGCCTTGGTGTCGGGCATTCCGCCGATGGTGGTAGGCCAACAAGCAGCAGCCGATATTTCAAATGTCGGCCTTCTGGCCATTCCGCTGTTTGTGTTTGCTGGCGAATTGATGCTGAAGGGCGGTATCTCAGAGCGGATCATCGCGCTGGCCAGCGCGTTGGTCGGCCGCTTCCGCGGAGGCCTCGCCCAAGTCAGTGTTGTGGCCTCGACCCTGTTTGGCGGGGTTTCAGGCTCTGCCATTGCCGACATTTCTGCCGTGGGGGGTACCATGATCCCACAAATGGCCCAGCGCGGCTATGACAAGGATTATGCGGTCAATGTGACGATTTCAGCAGCGCTGGTCGCACTCCTCGTGCCTCCATCCCACAATATGATCTTGTTTTCTGCCGCTGCTGGCGGCGGTATTTCAATCACTGCCCTCTTCTCAGCGGGTATTATTCCAGCCTTGATGCTGGCGCTCGCCGTCATGGCGACGGCCTATATTTTGGCGGTCAAGCGCGGTTATCAGGCCGAAGGTAAGATCGGAGCCCGCGCGCTATTGACGACCTTTGTCACCGCTTTGCCCGCTTTGGTTTTGGTGCTGATCATCTTTGTCGGGATCAAGGCCGGGATTTTCACCGCGATTGAAAGCGCCTCTGTCGCCGTGGTCTATGCGGTCTTGGTAACCCTGATCGTCTATCGCAGCCTCAGCTGGAACGCCTTTTTGGACGCAGCCAAAGGGGCCGCTAAGACGACCGGTTCTGTCTTGTTCGTTATTGGGGCGGCTGGGGCCTTTGGCTGGATGATGGCCTATCTGCAAGTGCCCAGCCATGCGGTGGACGCCATGAAGGCCATTGCCCATGACAAGCTGACGGTGCTTGCCCTTATGGTGTTGTGCCTCTTGGTCTTGGGCACTTTCATGGATTTGGCCCCACTCATCATCATTTCCACCCCGATCTTCTTGCCCGTAGCTAAAGCCTATCACATCGACCCTGTGCATTTTGGTGTCGTGCTGATCTTGTCGGCTGGCATTGGCCTGGTGACGCCACCAGTGGGCTCGGTCCTGTTCTTGGGGGCATCCATTGGCAAGATTAGCGTGATGGAAGCCGTGCGCGGCATGTGGCCCTTCTATCTGGCCGCGTTGATCGTGCTGGCTTTGGTGATGATCTTCCCGCAGCTGTCGCTGTGGCTGCCAAGCTTAGTGGCTTAATCAGCGCACCAGAGAATTCAGCCAGACCTCAAGATGGCTGACGCCGTCTTGATCGGGGTCTAGGGCTGCATCGCGTGCATCTTTTGGGTTCAATCGATGCTGGATTTCCCACGCATCGGGTAGACCATCGCCATCTTGGTCGGGCCGCGCCGTCCCGCTTGCCAAAACAGGCCAACCGCCCACGTCGTCTTGGGAATTGATGATTTGGCCGGTCCTTGAACGCACGCTTTCAACCACGCGCCTATCGACGCCATCGCGTACCAAAGACGCACCGGCCCTCGCCAAGACTTTCTCTTCCGCGACAAGGGCAGGCTCTGCCACCAGCCCACCCGTTTCAAACGCGGTGTCGGAGAAATAGCCTTCAGGAGGGCGCTTTAAGCGCACAAGGGCCGCGGTCTCAACCAGCGCGCCATTCATGAAATTGCCAGAGAAGTGAGCCCGCGCGCCGGGGGCGGATTCGACAAAGGCAAGCGCAGATTTCGAGTTGGTGCCTTGCCGATAGGAATTAGCACGGAAGCTATAGCGGCTGATCGCTGTCTCATCGACATTATAGCCAGAGCCATCGCCACCCCAATTGTAAAACAGATTATTGGCGAAATCGAATACCGGGCCTTGCGGGTCGAGCTTGGCATCGGCGAAGTTGCCGGGCCTTGGTAGACGCGCGCGATGATGCGCCCACAGATTATGGTGGAAACTATAGCGAGAGCCTGCCGATCCGCGGACCAGCGAGCCATAGCCATGCGCACCTTTAGAATGGACCGATTGGTCTAAGGATTCTGAGATGATCGACCATTGCACCGTCACCAGGTCCAATTGCCGCTCGCCTTGTGTCATTTGCTGGGAGACCGACAAAGTCTCATCGGTCGACCATGAGGCCGAGCAATGGTCGATGATGATGTTGCGGCCCGCTGTCAGCGAGATGGAATCGGTTTCGGTCTTGGAGATATCGCCCGGCCGCACGCGGATGAAGCGCACAATGACTTCAGAGGTTGAGACCAAAAGCGCATGGCCTTTAAGCGTAATGCCATCACCGGGTGCGGTTTGACCAGCGATGGTGATGAAGGGGTTGCGGATCACCAAGGGCGATTGAAGCTCGATCGTCCCACCTGTTTCAAACAGGATTATTCGGGGGCCTTTCGCCTCAATCGCGGCGCGCAGACTACCCGGGCCTGCATCTGCCAGATTGGTCACTTTGATGACGCGCCCGCCGCGCCCGCCTTGGGTGAAAGCGCCAAAGCCTTCGGCCCCGGGGAAAGCGCGCAAGGGTTGGGCGGGAACTTGCGCTGTGGCGCTGGTCGCCAAAAGCACGCTGGCCAGACCAAGAGAAGATATCAGGCGGGCCATCAGCTACCCCATTGGATGAATGGTACGGTCTGGAATAAGGCGCGCTCTACCCCGCGCGGATCAAAGGCTAGCCGCGTTGTGGCATCAAAAATCATCGTCTCGCGCCGCTCGAGGCTATAGTGCGGCCAGTTTGGTAAGCCCTTAGCTTGCGGCGTGCCGTTGCGGGCGAGGTTCACTAAGGCTGAGGATAGCTCTAGGCTGACTTTGCGTGCCTCAGGGCCTGTCCCCGTCATCGGGCCAGAAGCTGCCAAGGTGCGGAAAGCGTGGGGGATATCGAGCGTATGATACGCGCCCCATTTGCCGCCATCTTCCGGGCTCTTTAAGTCAAAGCGATACACCCAAGTGGGGGCCCCTTGGCGGGCGCGTGCGTCAGCCTCTTCCACCTGCCCGCGCCAAGACCGGCCGGCAGTAGTCGCGGCAAAAAAGAGGTCAGACGCCGAAATACCGGGATAAGCGGCTTGATAGGTGGCAATCACATAGGCGGGGGAAATATCGGTCCGCATGTGGGTGGCTAGCCAAGCAGGGAGCGCGTCAAAAGTCAGGCTGAAGGCAGCAGGGTTAGAACGGCCAATCAGATTACGCGTCTCGTTCGCCATATTGCCAAGGATCATGGGGATACGCGCCGATTGGGGCGGCGCATCTGGCCAGAATGGGTGGCGCGATAAATGCCGCTGGTCCAGCACTGGCCCGAAATAGAGCTTTTGCGTCGCATTGACCGGATCGGCCGTGTTCAAGGCCTCAATCAAGCGGCCGCTTGGCACGTTAAACACGTCTTGCGGCGAGACTTTTAGGGCTTCTAAGAAAGCTCTGGCCCGCGCGGTGGCATTTAGGGGGCCAGAGGCTGTGACTTGCTGGCCACTCATGGTCGCCACCGCATGGAATAGGCCAGAAGCCGAAGGGGCGGCCATCAAGGATGCAATCTTCGCCCCGCCGCCCGACTGCCCAAACAGCATAACGCGGGAGGGGTCACCGCCAAAGCGGGCGATATTGGCCTTCACCCAATTGAGCGCCAGCACCAAATCCCATTGCCCCGCATTGCCGCTATCGGGCGCAAGCTCAGGGATAAGTTGGTCCAAATAGAGATAGCCAAAGGCATTGAGGCGGTGATTGATGGTGACGACGACCACATCTTCCTCAGCCGCCAGAATACGGCCATCGGTTAAAGGCGAAGAGCCAGAGCCCGTATTATAGGCCCCGCCATGAATATAGAGCATGACGGGCTTTTTTGCGCGCGCATCTAAGCTTGCAGTCCAAATATTGAGGAACAAGCAATCTTCCGATTGATTGGGCTCGCTGCCCGCTTGCGGGCTGGCAGGACCATAATCGACTGCCGCAAGCGGGTCTTGCCAGGGCACGGGTGGTTTCGGCCTCGCAAAGCGCGTTGTCGCCGTATCAGCGCCATAGCGGATGCCCTTAAACACATGCAGGCCTGCCTGCTTGCGCCCTCGCACGGGGCCGAAAGTGGTTTGGACGAGGCTTTGGGCTTCATCGGCCCAGATGTTTTGTGGAACCAGACCGGCCATCAGACCACCAGCCAAGATCAATCGGCGCGAGGCTGCTGCCGCCAAAGGGCCTGCCTCACCGGCGGACATCGAGCCCACCCCCGGCCATAGCATCGGAAACCTCTTGCACATTCGTCAAATTGAAGTCTCCGGGGATGGAATGTTTGATCACGGCAGAAGCCACGGCAAATTCCAAGGCGGCTTGGGGTTCGTGGCCTGCCAGAAGACCGTGCAACAGGCCTGCGGCAAACGCATCACCCGCGCCAATACGGTCGACAACGCCTGAAAGCTCATGCTCTTTTGAGACAAAGCGCTGCGTGCGGCTAACCAGTTCACCTTGTAAGCCCTGTTGGGTGACAGAAGCCAAAGTACGTGTGGTCGCGGCAATCCAGTGAAGCTGTGGGAAGACCTCAAAGGCCCGCTGTAAAGCTGCTTCGCGGCTGGCAAAGCGCTCGCCCAAGATCAGTTCCACATCGCGCTCATTGATGAAGGCCAAGGTCGCGTGCGACAGGATTTGTTTCAGGATGGCAGGCCCATCACCCGACCAAGCGGCCCAAAGTTGGGCGCGATAATTGCCGTCGAACGACACTTTCACCCCGGCTTGGCTCGCTGCTTCCACAAGGGCTAAAGCCGCCTTGGACGCCTGTGGTCCAACCGCCGGGGTAACGCCGGAGACATGCAGCCATTCAGCCCCGTCTAGGACGTCAGCGGGGTTAGTCAGATCGGCAGCCGAATTTGCAAAGGCACTGTCTGCCCGATCATAAAGGACAGCAGAAGGGCGGCTGACCGCGCCTTGGGACAAGAAATATAGCCCCATCCGGCCCTTGGTTTGGCGCACAAGCTTTGTGTCCACGCCATGCTTGCGGATTTCGGCAATGGCGGCTTGGCCGAGGTCATTATCAGCAACCACGCTTGCCATGCGGGCCTGATTGCCAAAGCGGGCGAGGCAAACTGCGACATTGGCCTCTGCCCCGCCAATCGCCACATCCAAGCGCGGCGATTGCAACAGACGTTCGTGGCCTGGCCCACTCAAGCGGATCAGCAATTCCCCGAAACAAACGACTGACCCTGCCATGGCGCTTTACCTTGCTAGCCACCCGCCATCGACGGGGATGACGGCTCCATTGAGGTAGTCTGACGCTTTTGACGCCAAAAAGACAGCCGTACCGCCTAAATCGGCAGGCTCACCCCAACGACCCGCTGGAATGCGCTTTAAGATGTCGCTGGAGCGTTCTTCATCGGCGCGCAATTGCGCCGTATTGTCGGTGGCCATATAGCCCGGCGCAATCGCATTGATGTTGAGGCCTTTCGAGGCCCACTCACAGGCCAACAGCTTGGTGATGCCCGCAATGCCGCTTTTGGATGCCGTATAGGATGGCACGCGAATGCCGCCTTGGAAGGATAGCATAGAGGCGATATTGATGATCTTGCCGCTGCCTTGGCCAATCATCACTTTGCCGGCAGCCTGGCTCATAAAGAAGGCGGACTTGATGTTGACATTCATCACATCATCCCAGTCCTTTTCGGAGAAATCGACCGCATCCTGACGGCGGATCAGACCTGCATTATTGACCAAAATATCAAGCTTGCCGAGGCCGGACAGGGTCTCTGCCACGATCCGGTCAACAGGCTCAATGCTCATCAGATTGGCGTCAATATTGATGAAGCGACGGCCCATGGCGGTGACCTTAGCACCGGTCTCGTCGGCTGGAACAATGCCAGCAGCGGCAATATCGGCTCCCGCTCCGGCCAAAGCCAAAGCAATACCTTGGCCGAGGCCCGTGTTCGCACCGGTTACGAGGGCGACTTTGCCCGACAAGTCAAAGAAGGAAAGGCTCATGATCGTCTCCCTCGGTCTATTTCAACTGACAGATGTCGCAGACCGCGAGGTCTGTGTAGTCGAGGTTTTCCCCGCCCATCGCCCAGATGAAGGAATAATTGCGGGTGCCCGAACCCATATGGATCGACCAAGGCGGCGAGATCACCGCTTCATCATTCTCCATAACGATATGGCGGATCTTGTCCTCTTCCCCCATGAAGTGGAAAACCCGATCCTTCTCGCCCAAGCCAAAGTAGAAATAGACTTCCGAACGGCGATCATGCAGGTGCGGCGGCATGGTGTTCCACACACTGCCGGTATTGAGTTGGGTCAGGCCCAGCAAAAGCTGGCAGGACTTAACCGTGGCGGGCACGATATATTGGTAAATCACGCGCTCATTGGATTCAGCCAGCGATCCACGCTCAAGCGGAACGGCGGTCTCAATCGAGATTTTCGCAACCTCAAAGCGGGCATGGGCTGGGGTTGAGACCAGATAATATTTGGCAGGCGCATCAGCCGATTGCGACGTGAAGATCACATCTTTCGAGCCCATAGGCACATAAAGGCCATCGCGTGGCTTAATCTCATGCGCCACACCGTCAACATGGACGACCCCGACGCCGGTACCCACATTGATCAGGCCCAGTTCGCGCCGTTCCAAGAAAGGATGACCCGCAGCAGAGGCAGGCTCGGTCTGATGCGGCAGCACGACTTGGCTATGCACAGGCATCGCCCCGCCAACAACCATCCGCTCATTATGAGAATAATTCAGATGAATTTCATCGGCTTGGAACAAGCCAGTGACCACATAGCGGGCGCGCAATGCGTCATTATCGGCCCCGGCCATCATGTCTGGATGGGTGGCGTGATAAACCTTGTCGAACATCTTCTTGGCCCTCCCAAGCCAGCACCGTGACCATTATGGTAACCGGTGTCATACGCGACAAAGTCTTATACGGGAAGATTTCATCTGACAAGTGGGGCTGTCTGCAGGCAAGTGCGATTACGTCGCTTCTGTGCCCTCTGGTGCCGCCGTTGAGCCGCGGACAATGATCTCAGGCGAGAAGGTGATGAGCTTCTTGGTGGTCATGCCATCGGCTGTCTGTAAGAGCAACGTCGCAGCAGCAGAGCCCATTTCGCGGATCGGCAGGCGAACTGTGGTCAAAGCGGGCCAAAGCCTGCCCGCAATCGGGGTATCGTCAAACCCGACGATGGAAATATCTTCCGGAATGCGGAATCCTGCCCGGCGCACCGCAACATAGGCCCCCGTCGCCATTTCATCATTACCGGCAAAGATGGCTTGGGGCGGATGGGGCTGGGCCAATAAGTGCTCTGCCGCGGCCACACCCCCTTCAAACGTATAGCCCCCTTCTACAGCCATGTCAGGACGCAGCACGAGGCCTGCCTCTGCCAGCGCCCGCTCAAAACCGGCGCGGCGTTCATGGGTAGAGCGGAAACTCAAAGGCCCGTGGATATGGGCGATGTTACGATGACCCAGATCGGCCAAATGCCGCCCCGCAGCTGCCCCACCATCGCCGTCCAAGGTGCGGATCATGCGCGAGGGCGTATCAAGTTCAACCGAGGCAATACGGACATAATCGACATCGGCCTCGTTCAACGCCAAGGCCAATGGCTCATCCTCAGACACCGATGGCGGCAAGATCAGGCCAAAGGGCTTGTGCTGTTGAATGAAGGACTGAATACGGGCGACATGATCGGGCTTGGACCGATCACACGGATGAAGGACCAATTGAAAATCAGTGCCTTCGAGCGCATCCAAAATGCCGCGTTGGATGTTGACCACATATTGCGGGCTTGGATTGTCATAGACAAGGCCAACCAGAAAGCTCTTCCGACGGGCAAGGGCGCGGGCCTGTGGGTCTGGCGTAAAGCCAAGTTCTGCAATGACCGCCTTAATGGCGTCGCGCGTCTTTTGCTTCACAAAGGGCGATTCATTGATCACGCGTGAGACGGTCTTTTTAGAAACCTTGGCCAAGCGCGCCACATCATTAATGGTCGCCTTCCCGCGCAAAACAGCTTCCCCGCCCGCAGTTTGCGGGCCAGAAGTGGGTTCTGCGTCATCTGGGTCAGTTTCGTGTTTCACAAAAACCTCTGCATGCGTCTTTTCCCTTTAGCCTTGCCTCTCACAGCCTCGCAAGCAAGGCCCATCTGCATTGACCTGCCCCCAGCACTGCAATCAAGTTTCATCCTGTGATCAAATTAGGATTGACACCGGTGACATTTTCGAAAATGCTACCGGTAGCAAAAGACTGTCGGATGGGTCACTGTGCGCTGTTGCGGGAAACCCGGAAAGACGAAATAGGGGCACGGCCTCGAGGGGAGTTAACAATGTCACGGAAGATACGTCTTACCGCCGTTCTGATGATGGGTGTTGCTGCGGCAAGCCTCCAGGCTGGTCTTGTCCACGCACAAACCGCTACGACCAGCGCCGGCGAAACGGAAAAGCAAGCCGAAGTCATCATCGTACGGGGCTCGTTCCGCGAGTCGCTACGCTCCGCGATTGCGACCAAGCGCGCGGAAATCGACATTGTCGACTCGATCAAGGCCGAAGACATCGGCAAATTCCCTGACAATAATTTGGCAGAATCCCTGCAGCGCATTCCAGGCGTCGCCATCGACCGCGAAGGCGGCGAAGGCAAGACAATCACGGTTCGCGGCCTTGGCCCCGATTTCACCCGCGTGCGTCTAAATGGCCTTGAAGCCATCTCCACCACTGGCGGCAAAGATAAGGACGGCGGGGCAAACCGTGGCCGTGGCTTTGACTTCAACGTCTTTGCCTCGGAATTGTTCAACTCTCTGACCGTCCGCAAGTCGACCTCGGCAGAAATTGAAGAAGGCTCGCTGGGTGCAACGGTTGATCTGCGTACCGCCCGCCCCTTCGACTATAAGGGCTTCACCATGGCTGGCTCGCTACAAGCGGGCTATAATGATTTGTCCGAAGATGTCGGCAAGCGCGGGACCTTCATGGTCTCAAACCGCTGGGCAGATGGCAAATTGGGGGCTTTGTTCTCGATTGCTTATTCGACCAAGCAAAACTTTGAAGAAGGCCCGAACTCAGGCCGTTGGCAGAATGCGTATTCCGCCGGCAATGCGGGCCGCCTGCAATCCTATTCAACCGATGGCGGCCGCACCTTCATTCAAATCACGCCCTGCACCACGGCAACCACCCGCGTGTGCAGCACCACCGAAGTTAGCGCCACCAACCCGACTTTGACGGGTGAAGCCTTGGCCGTGACCCAAGCCATCTACCCACGCTTCTTGCGCACCAGCCAATTCATCACCGATGCAGAGCGTTTGGGGATTACGGGCTCGCTGCAATATCGCCCAACCGAAAACACCACTTTCACCTTGGACGTGTTGCATTCTGAGTTCAGCGCAGACCGGATCGAATATAATCTCGAGCCCATCTCCTTCTCGCGCAATACGGCAGGTGTGCCGCAAAGCGACATTTATGATTACACGATCGATAGCCGCAAGGTGATCACCAAGGCGTCCTTCAATGACGTCGATATCCGCAGCGAAATGCGTTTTGACGCGCTGAAGACCACGTTCAACCAGGTCAATTTCACGCTCGATCAGCAATTCAACGATAAATTCTCTGGCAAGCTCTTGATCGGCAGCTCCCGCTCCTATCTCGACAACCCAGAGCAAACCACCTTCACCTTCGAGTCCTACAATGTCCAAGGCTATAAATATGACCTGACGGACATGACCAAGCCAATCATCGACTTTGGCAGAAGCGCGACTGGCTGTAACATTTCTCAAGGCTGCTATTGGCAATATGCCGCGGCTTCTTCAACCACAGCCGCAACCAACGCCAATGGCGACGCGTCCTTGATCCGCTTGCGGCCTCAAACGGTTGAAAACACCTATAATACCGGCGCGATGGACTTCAAATATGAGTGGAACGACAATGTGAAGTTCAAGTTTGGTGGCTCGTTCAAGGTGTTCTCGTTTGAGACCCAAGAATGGCGCCGCTACACGACTTCAGACCAAACTTCTAACGAAGCTGCCGCACCAGGGTCTGGCATTGTTACCGAATTGAACGGCAATCTGATCAATTATGCCCGCGCGGTGACCGTTGCCGGTCTGACCTATTTGGTTCCCGATTTGGATAAGATCCGCGCCAAGTTTGACTATAATTGTAACTGCACCAATCAATGGGGCCAGTTCACCGTCAACAAGATCAATAATAATGCGCGGGCAAACAACCGTTCGGCTCAAGAAGAAGATACAGCCCTTTATGTGCAGTCTGACTTCCAGACCGAGCTTGGTTCTATGCCGGTCCGCGGCAATATCGGCGTGCGCTATGTCGGCACATCGCAAACTGTGGACGGCTTCTTCTCGCGTGGTGCGGTTTTAGAAAAGATCACGCTGAAGCGCTCTTATGAAGATTACTTGCCAGCCTTCAATCTGACGATTGAGCCGATGGAAAATGTCTTGGTTCGCTTTGCGGCTGCCAAAGCCATGTCGCGCCCAACCTTGGCGAGCCTCTCGCCAGCCGGGTCGATCAGCACCACCAGCAATACGCTGAGCATTGGCAATCCCAATCTCGACCCGATCCGCGCCAACACCTATGACATGAGCATTGAGTGGTATCCTTCCAAGGACACGTTGTTCACCGTCAGCTTGTTCAAGAAGGATCTGCAATCCTGGATCCAATCCTTGGTGCGCACCATTCCGTTTGGCGAAACCGGCTATGATGTCTCGCTATTGGATGGTACGGGCCAAAGTCTCGCTACAGCCTATACCGTCACCCAACCGGTCAACACCCAGGGTGGCGAGCTGCAGGGTTTTGAAGTCTCGGTCAACCAGCCATTTAGCTTCTTGCCAAGCTTCTTGTCGGACACCGGCGTGATTTTGAACTATACGCAGGTGGAATCGACGATCAATTATGTGATCTCCTCGACGGCGACCGCAACAACCTATGCCGCCTATAATTTGATCGGCATGTCGCCCAATTCCTACAACGCGACCCTCTATTATGAAGGCAAGAAGTTGTCGGGTCGGGTGTCTTACTCCTATCGCGACGGCTATATCTCGGTGCTCCTGCCCGGATCGTCCGCCGATTTGTGGGGCAAAGAGGGCGTGAGCTCTTTGGACATGCAAGTGTCCTACAAGCTCAATGATCGCATCACCTTCGTGCTGGAAGGCACCAATTTGACCGATGAGGCTCAAGATAGCCGCATCACCTACAACACCGCTCAAGGCAATGTCGCCAATGATTTGTTGTTCGACGTCTCCAATTCGGGCCGCCAATTCTACTTTGGCGCACGGATGAAGTTCTAATCTCGTGGACCGCAGGGACCTGATTGGGGGCACGTTTGGGCTGATTGCCAGTTCGACCGTGTCTCCGTCAGGTCTTTTTGCGGCACCTCGACAAGAGGGCCTGCTCTCGCCGCATGGCGCCGCGTGGCGCAAGCAGAAATGGGCGACAGGCTTTGATGGCCAAAGACGTGCTGATCTTGGCAATGGCCGGTTTCTCAATCCCGTCTTTCCAGGCGACCATCCAGACCCTGCTCTGATCCGCGTCGGCGACACATTCTACCTCACCTTCTCGAGCTTTGAGGCCTATCCGGGCCTTGTCATCTGGCAGTCGAAAGACTTGGTGAATTGGGCCCCCGTGACGGCCGCCCTCAAGACCTATATCGGCTCTGTCTGGGCCCCTGCGCTGGCCCAACACAATGGCCATTTCTACCTCTATATTCCAGCACGGACCTCTGACTATCGCTCCATCTATGTTATCCACGCCGACACGATTGAGGGGCCATGGAGTGAGCCGATCGATCTGAAACTGCCGGCTCATATCGACCCAGACCATGTGGCTGATGAGGCAGGCCAACGTTGGCTGTTCCTCAGTGGTGGCGACCGGGTGGCTTTGGCTGCCGATGGTCTTTCGACGGCAGGGCCGGTTGAACATATCTATGACCCGTGGCGCTATCCAGACGATTGGACGGTTGAGAGCTTTTCACCCGAAGGGCCAAAAATCACCAAGCGCGGCGATTATTGGTATATGATTACCGCCGTTGGCGGCACGGCCGGCCCACCTACCGGCCATATGGTCATCGTGGCCCGGGCCAAGGACTTGGGCGGACCGTGGGAGGATTGCCCTCATAATCCAATTGTCCGCACCTGGTCTGCGGAAGAAAAATGGTGGTCGCGCGGCCATGCCACTTTGATCGAAGTGCCCGATGGGTCGTGGTGGATGGCCTATCACGGCTATGAGAATGGCTTTTGGACCTTGGGTCGACAAATGCTGCTCGACCCCGTCCGCTGGACAAAAGACGGCTGGCCTTTAGCTGCGGGTGGTGACCTGTCACAGCCTCTGCCAAAGCCTGTTAAGCGGCCCATCAGCCCGCATGGAAAGTCACTGTCGGATGACTTCTCCGGCAATCATTTGGGCACGCGTTGGTCCTTTTATGAGCCTGCCCGCGATGAAGCCCGCCGCTTCCAAATCGGCCCACAAGGCTTGCGCCTTACGGCCAAGGGCACCAGCCCCAGCAATGCCTCACCCGTGAGCGTGATCGCGGGCGATTTGGCCTATGAGGTGGAGACGAAAATTACGCTAGAACCCGGAGCCGAGGCTGGCCTCCTCCTATTTTATTCCAAGCGGCTCTATGCGGGTCTCGGCTTTGACGGCAACGGCCTCATTATGCACCGCTATGGTCGCCAACGCCGATCCCGTGCGCCAACAGGCCTTGCCCAAACGCTTTATCTGCGCATCCGCAACGACCGCCATATTGTGACCATCCACCATAGTCTGGACGGCAAGGCGTGGACGAAGTTCCAAGTTCAGATGGAAGTCTCGGGCTATCATCACAATACCGATGGCGACTTCTTGAGCCTCAAGCCTGCCCTGTATGTCAGCGGCACCGGGGCAGCCAATTTTACCTATTTCACCTACCGCGGACTTGCGACCTCATCATGACCTTTATGCCCCGCCCCTCTGCCACCGCCCTCAGCCTGCATGCGGACCGCTTGTTTTCTTCCGACCCCGCCCAGCGCACCATGGCGCGCACGCTCTATGAGACCGTCAAAGACCTGCCGATCATCAGCCCTCATGGCCATACCGATCCGTCTTGGTTTGCGACAAATGCGCCCTTTGCCAATCCAGCAGAGCTTTTGATTACCCCGGACCATTATGTGTTTCGCATGCTCTATAGTCAGGGCATTCCGATGGAGCACGTGGGCGTGCCGCGTGCCGATGGCGGCTGGACGGAGACGGACCCGCGCAAGATTTGGCGCTTGTTTGCAGAAAACTATTGGCGCTTCCGCGGCACCCCTTCACGCCTCTGGCATGATTGGGTCTATTCACACGTCTTTGGTCTGAAGGTCCGGCTTGGCCCCGATACAGCGGATCATTATTATGAGGTGATCGCAGCAAAGCTTGCCCAAGATGATTTCCTGCCGCGCGCCTTGTTTGAGCGCTTTAATATCGAAGTGATCGCCACCACCGAAAGCCCGCTGGACCTGTTGGAGCATCACCAAGCCATCGCCAACTCTGGCTGGAAAGGCCGCGTCATCACGGCCTTCCGCCCAGACCCCGTGCTCGACCCAGATTATGAGGGCTTTGTCGATAATCTGCGCACCTTGTCCGAGATCACAGGCCAAGACGCGCTGACCTATGCGGGCTATCTGGCGGCCCTTCGCGATCGGCGGGCCTATTTCAAAGCCCATGGCGCGACCTCTACCGATCATGGTCATCCGACGGCGAAGACCCTGTACTTGAGCGGCCCAGAGGCTGAAACATTGTTCGCGCGCGTTACACGCGGCCCTGTCTCCTCAGAAGATGCGGAGACTTTCCGGGCCCATATGCTGGTTGAAATGGCGGGCATGAGCCTTGAAGACGGCCTGGTTATGCAAATCCATCCGGGCAGTTTCCGCAACCATAATGCGGGCGTCTTTTCCCGCTTTGGTCGCGATAAGGGCAGCGATATTCCAACCCGCACCGATTATGTCCGCGACCTTAAGCCTTTGCTGGATCGCTATGGCAATGATCCGCGCCTGTCGGTCATTGTCTTTACGCTGGATGAAAGCACTTATGCCCGCGAACTAGCCCCCTTGGCGGGCCATTACCCTGCGCTGAAACTGGGGCCTGCTTGGTGGTTCCATGACAGCCCCGAAGGCATGCGGCGGTTCCGCGAAATGACGACCGAGACGGCGGGCTTTTACAACACGGTTGGCTTTAACGACGATACGCGCGCCTTCTTGTCCATTCCTGCCCGCCATGATGTCGCCCGCCGCATGGATTGTGCGTGGCTGGCGCAATTGGTGTGCGACCACCGCCTAGAAGCCGATGAAGCGGCTGAAATCGCTTATGACCTCGCCTATCGGCTGGCCAAAGAAGCCTATCGGTTGTGAGATGACACGTCTTTCTGACAGCCACCTCCCAAGCGGTCTCAAGGGGCCTGCCTATGATCGAAGCGCGGTGCGCATAGGCCACGTGCATTTGGGCGTAGGTGCCTTTCACCGCGCCCATCAGGCCATCTATAGCGAATCCTGTCTCTGTGCAGGCGATCTGCGCTGGGGCATTTTAGGGGCAAGCCTGCGCAACCCACAGGTGGCCGACCAACTCAACCCGCAACAGGGCCTCTATAGCTGCTTGGTGCGCGAAGGCGGCGAAAGCCGGGCCAGTGTGATTGGCGCGATCAAAAAAGTCCTTGTTGCGCCGGAAAACCCGACCGCCTTGATTGCGGCCATAGCCGATAAAGACGTCCATGTGGTGACGCTAACCATCACCGAAAAAGGCTATCACCTTGATCCCGCCACGGGCGCGCTGCGGATGGATGATCCAGCCATTGCTGCTGATCTGGCGCGGCCACATGCACCGGCCACGGCACCGGGCCTGTTGGTTGCAGCATTAGCCGCCCGCAAAACGGCTGGCCTTGCCCCATTCACCGCTTTGTCCTGCGATAATCTGCCCGACAATGGCGGGCGGTTGAAACAAGCCGTGCTAGACTTTGCCCGCGCACAAGACGCGGGCCTTGCCGATTGGATTGAACGCTTTGGTGCTTTCCCGGCCAGCATGGTTGATCGCATTGTGCCCGCCACCACGCCCGATGATTTGGCCCTGTTTGCCGCAGAATTCGGCGTGCAAGACTTAGGCCTTGTGAAGACTGAGCCCTTCTCACAATGGGTGATTGAGGATCATTTTGCTGGCGAAAGACCGCACTGGGAATTGGCCGGCGCGCAGTTCACCCATGATGTTGCGCCGTGGGAAATGGCCAAGCTGCGCCTGTTAAATGGCGCCCATTCTGCCCTCGCCTATCTCGGCAATTTGGCGGGCTATCCGACCGTGGATCAAGCCATGGCCAATCCCGCCTTTGAGCGCTTTGTCGATCATCTGCAAGATGAAGCCGAAAGCACATTGACCCCACCTCCGGGCCTTAACTTGGCAGCCTATCGCGGCGACCTCAAGCGGCGCTTTAAGAATGCGGCCTTGATGCACAAGACCTATCAGATCGCCATGGATGGCTCGCAGAAATTGACGCAACGTTTGTTGGCAACCATTGCGACCCGAATATCACGCGGGCAAGACTTTGCCTGCCTTGCTTTGGCCGTTGCCGGCTGGATGCGCTGGCAAGCAGGCGTCGACGAGCAGGGACAGCCTTATGAGGTCCAAGACCCCTTCGCAGCCCAAACCCGTGTGCTGTATCAAAAGGGCCAGAACGGGTTTGAAAAGGCCGCAAGCCTTTGTTCGCTTGAGGCTGTCTTTGGCCCAGATCTTTCGCGCGATCCTCGTTTTGTAACCGCCATTGGGGAGGCCCTCGATACACTCCTAAAAGAAGGTGCTCGGGCGTCGGTTGCAGCGCGGGTTCAGAAAGAGGCGGCACTATGAAAGTCCTGCGCCTGAATGCCGCCGATGATGTCGGCATTGCTTTGGTACCCTTGGCGGCGGGTGACGCGCTGGGCATTGGCGATATCTGTGCGCGCGAGCCCATCGCAGCCGGGCACAAGATCGCCTTGCGGCAAATCCAAACAGGCGAGGCCATCGTCAAATATGGGGCGATCATCGGCCAAGCCTTGCAGCTGATTGAGGCCGGGGCCCATGTCCACAGCCATAATCTGGGCTTTGTCGCCAGTAGCCACGAGGCCAAGATCGGCAGCGATGTGCGGCCACTTCCAGCTGTCCTGCACCCACGCACGTTTGAGGGCTATCACCGTGCTGACGGCCAAGTGGGCACGCGCAACTATGTCGGGGTACTGACTTCAGTAAATTGTTCGGCGACCGTTGCAAAACGTATTGCGGCCCATTTCCATGAAGACCGCATGGCAGAGTTCGTCCATGTCGATGGCGTGGCCGCTTTCACCCATACCACGGGCTGCGGTACCGCGAGCACAGGCGATGGGGTTGATAATCTTCAGCGCACTCTGGCTGGCTATGCCCGCCACGCCAATTTCCATTCGGTCGTCATCATCGGGCTGGGGTGCGAAGTCAATCAGTTAGACCGCTTGGTCCAAGACATGGGCCTTGCCCGTTCTGACCGGCTACACACGTTCACCATCCAAGATGTGGGCGGCACAGCACGCGCGATTGAGCATGGGCGGGGGCTGGTGCATGAATTGGTTCAAGAAGCCAATCAAGCCCGCCGTAAAACCGCCCCCGTCAGCGCCCTGACCCTGGGCCTGCAGTGCGGCGGATCAGACGGCTGGTCTGGCGTCACCGCGAACCCCGCCTTGGGGGCGGCCAGTGATTTATTGGTGGCGCATGGCGGCACGGCCATTCTGTCAGAAACCCCTGAAATCTATGGCGCAGAGTATCTTTTGCTCCAACGCGCCAAGAATGGAGAGGTTGCGCAAGCCCTGAAGGATCGTCTGGCTTGGTGGGAGGATTATGTCGGCAAGCATGGGGCGAGCTTGGATAACAACCCCTCCCCCGGCAATAAGGCAGGCGGCCTCACCACGATTTTGGAAAAGTCGCTGGGTGCCGTGGCCAAGAGCGGCTCCACGCCCTTGAATGCCGTCTATCGCTATGGGCAAACCATCACTGAAAAGGGTTTTGTCTTCATGGATAGCCCCGGCTATGACCCCTGCAGCGCGACGGGCCAGATTGCGTCAGGCGCGAACCTGATCGCCTTTACCACCGGGCGTGGCAGCGTATTTGGCTCCAAACCCAGCCCATGCTTAAAGCTTGCTTCCAACCAAGCCCTCGCCCGCCATATGGATGAGGATATGGATATTGATTGCTCGCCCATTCTTTCGGGCGAGAGCATCGAGGCAGCAGGTGCGCGCATTTTTGAAGCGCTGATCGAAACCGCCTCTGGCAAGCTTACCCAGTCAGAAGCCTTGGGCCTTGGCGATGAAGAATTTGTGCCGTGGCAAATTGGGGCTTATCTTTAGAGGTCGCAGGCTCCATCGTTTCTATCGAAACGAGTCCTGCTCTAATTTTATTTGGTCGCAGGCTCCATCGTTTCTATCGAAACGAGTCCTGCTCTAGCCGATCAGTGGATATTCCGCCTCAACGCTATAAAGGTTTGAGCCCTTCTTCGAGATGTGGCTGGCATAGAGGTAAAAGCGGTCGGCGGTCCATGGCCCTGCCTTGAACAGATTATGGCGCGTTTGATAGGCGATCACCGCTTCGAGATTATGGCCATCTTGCAGATAACACGTCGTGACATGGGGGGTGTAAGCGCGGGTATCAGGGTCAAGACCGACCTGTCGACAGGCCCGTTCGCACGCCCGTTGTAAGAGGGTCAACGCCTCATTGGGGGCAACGCCCATCCAAGCAGCATGGGGTTTTGCATGGCCGAAAAAGCCAGAGCCCTGCAGCGCCACTTCAAAGGGCGCAACCCGGATATCGGCCAAAGCCAAGTCCAAGTCAGCCGCCTTGGCCTCATCCACCTCACCTACAAAGCGCAGGGTGATGTGCAAATTCTCCCGCTTGCTCCACGACGCGCGCTCGAGGCCGCTTTGGGTTTTCTGCACAGCATCGGCAATCGCGTCTGGCAAAGGCAAGGCAACAAAGAGGCGCAGCATGGGGTTGGCTGAACTTAGGGGCAGGGATTGGGGATGGTCGAATGCAAGGTCTCAACCGCGGCTTCGAGTTCTGGCGTCCAAGGCTTATCAAAGGCCTCAATCGCGTGGCTCAATTGCTCCATCGTCGTCGCCCCGATGATGACGGAAGTCATGAATTCCCGCGTCGCGCAGAATTTCAACGCCAGTTGCACCGGTGTCAGGCCATGGGCGGCGGCAAGCTCGATATAGGATTTGATCGCAGGCTCTGCCCCCGGCCCCTGATAGCGCTGACCGCGCTCAAACAAAGTCGTCCGCGCGCCGGGTGGACGCGCGCCACCCAGATATTTGCCGGTCAAATAGCCCTGCGCCAGAGGCGAATAGGCCAGAAGGCCGACATTTTCGCGCATGGAGACTTCGGCAAGGCCGGTTTCAAACGTGCGATTGACGAGATTATAGGCGTTCTGGATCGTCGCAATGCGCGGCAGGCCATTGCGCTCAGCCTCTTGAACAAAGCGCATTACGCCCCAAGCGGTTTCGTTCGACACGCCAATGTGACGGATCACGCCCTTGTCGACCCAGGGGGCCAAGGCCGCCAACACTTCCTCAAAAGAGGTGTAATCATCCTTATAATCGCGATAGCTCCAGCCGCCGAACATATTCACGCGGCGGTCGGGCCAATGGATTTGATAGAGGTCGATATAATCGGTCTGTAGGCGCTTCAGGCTCTTTTCAATCGCCTCATCAATATTGGCTTTATTGACGCGGGAGCCTTCGCCCGAGTCGCGGAACCAATTCATCGGCGAGCGGCCAGCCACTTTGGAGGCAAGGAAAATCTTGTCGCGATTGCCGCGCGCTTTCATCCAGGTGCCGATAATGCGCTCTGTCGCGCCACTGGTTTCAGGGCGCGGGGGGATGGCGTAAAGCTCTGCTGTATCAAAGAAATTGATGCCGCGCTCAAAGGCATAATCCATTTGGGCATGGCCTTCGGCTTCGGTATTTTGCTCGCCATAAGTCATGGTGCCGAGGCAAATCAGCGGGACGGACAGGCCAGTACGGCCAAGTGGTTTCATGATCATGGGTGAATTCCTTGTAGCGGCGAGCAGGGTTTAGGGGCGCTTGGGCTTAAGACCAAATGATTTTGCCACAAAGGGCACAAGGCGGGCGGCAATCCGGTCGGCACCTGCAGGATTTGGATGAATGCCGTCGGGCTGATTCAGCGCGGGGTTAAGGGCCACACCTTCCAGCACAAAGGGATCAAGCGGGATATTATGCTTGCGGGCAAGGCTGGGATAAATCCCATCAAAGCGTGCACGATAATCTGCGCCCCAGTTGCTGGGGGCCCGCATGCCAAGCAAAGCGATTTTAAGGCCACGCGCTTTTGCCCGCGTGATCATGGCATCAATATTCTTCTTGGCATCTTCCGGGCTGCGCCCTTGCAACATGTCATTGGCCCCAATGGCCAAGAGCACCGCGTCCGTCCCGCGCGGGACGGCAAAATCAAAGCGCGCCAAGGCCCCGGCCGTTGTGTCGCCCGACAGGCCCGCATTAGCGATACGCAGATCATAGCCTGCCGCCTTCAACCGAGCCTCTAAGCGGGCAGGAAAGGCTTCGCTGCGCTTGACGCCAAGCCCTGCGGTCAAGGAATCGCCAAAGGCAACAATCGTAAAGGGTCGAGGGCGGGCCGCTTTGCCGGCTTGGGCGGCAGCTTCCTTGCCCGTCAGCAGCAGTGCCGCGCTCAAGGTCACAAAGGCTCGACGGGTGGTGAAAAATGGTGGCAAGTGCAACATGACGCTTATTTAAGCCTTCGCACCCATTGCGACAGCCCCTTTCTAGATTATGTGCAGTCTATGACCCAGAATGATATTGTCCTCTCGCTTGAAAACGTAACCCTATCCCTGCCGGGTGCCGATGGCCCCGTCCACATTCTCAAAGGGATTGATGGCGAGATCCGAGCAGGCGAAATTGTCGCCATCACCGGCAGGTCAGGCTCTGGCAAGTCCAGCCTCTTGGCGGTGTCGACGGGGCTCGAGCCCGCAAGCGGCGGCTCCGTCAAGCTGTTGGGCACAGAGCTTGTGGGTCTGAGTGAAGATCAATTAGCCGCAGTGCGGCGTGGGCGAATTGGCATTGTGTTCCAAGCCTTCCACCTCCTTCCCAATATGACGGCGCTGGAAAATGTCGCGACTGCGCTTGAAACCGCCGATATTTCAACGGGTAAAGCGGCCCGCGAGGCGGCTGCTGCCGCGCTTGAAAAAGTGGGCCTCAGCCACAGGCTTAAGCATTACCCCAGCCAGCTATCGGGTGGGGAGCAACAGCGCGTCGCCGTGGCGCGTGCTACCGTGATCCAACCCAAACTGATCTTCGCCGATGAACCAACCGGCAATCTTGACCAAGCGGCAGGCCAATCGGTGCGCGATCTGTTATTTGATGCCGCCCGCAGCCAAGGCGCAGCTTTGGTCTTGGTTACTCATGAAGCAAGCCTTGCTGCCGCCTGCGACCGGATTGTGCGCTTGGAAGATGGGAAGGTTGCTTCGTGACGCGCTGGTCCTATGCGTTCAACATTGCGGTGGCAGAGCTGCGCAGCGGCATTAAGGGCTTCCGCCTGTTTCTGGTTTGTCTTGCTATTGGCGTTGCGGCCATTGCTGCCGCAGGCAGTATGGCGCAGGCCTTTCGCTCTGGCCTGGATGCCGAGCAGCGTCGCATCTTAGGTGGCGACTTTGTCTTGAACCTGCGTCAGCGCACACCAAGCCCCGAACAATTGGCCTTCTTCAATGCGCGCGGCACCACTTCGCTGGCGATTGATAGCAATACGATGGGCACATCCGGTGAGGTGCGTCGCCTCATCCAATTGCGCGCGGTCGATCAAGTCCATCCGCTGGAAGGCACTGTCACTCTTGCGCCGCAACAGAATTTACAAGAACTCTTGGTGGAGAAAAATGGTGTTTGGGGCGCGGTCGCTGAACAGGCCTTGCTCGATGCCTTTAAGCTGAACGTGGGCGATGAGATTGCTTTGCCCTATGGCAAGGTGCAGATTCGAGCGGTTCTGTTGAAAGAGCCCGACGCTCTTGGTCGTGGGTTTGCCTTTTCGCCGCGCTTGATGGTGTCGACTGCTGCCCTTAAGCCCCTCAATCTCGCCCAACCGGGCGCATTGTTTTCTTCCGCCCTTCGGGTGAAGCTTAAAGATCCAGCCACGGCACCAGCAACCAAAGCCGCCTTCGACAAGGCCTTTCCAAATGACAAGGTGTCGTTGCGCGATAAATCCCGCTCGGCAGAAGGGTTTGATCGGGCGCTGGATCGGGTGGAATTGTTTCTGTCGTGTGTGGGCTTCGCCGCCCTTCTGGCAGGCGGCTTAGGCGTCGCAGGGGCGGTGCGCGGGCATTTGCAAACCCGGCGCGGCTCAATTGCCATTCTAAAGGCCATGGGGGCTTCGGGCGGCGATGTCCGATTGGCTTATGGCCTGCAGATTTTGTGCTTGGCACTTTTGGGGGCGCTTTTGGGGGTGGTGATTGGCGGGTCGGCCCCTTTCTTGACCTCTTGGGCCTATGGCAGTGCCCTGCCCATCCCGATTGAGCTGACGCTGTTTCCAAAGCCTTTGGCGGCCGCTGCCGGGATTGGCCTGTTATGTGCCTTTGCCTTTGCTGCCCCACCTTTGGGGGCGGCCCGCGCAACGCCGCCTTCCCATCTATTGCGCGGGGGCGGTGGCGATAGCCCAACGCCTTTGGCAGAACGTATCGCGGCCATGCTGGGCCTTGTGGCGCTGGCCGGCCTGTTTGCTTTAACAAGCCCCGATCCCGTGATGGCAATCCTATTGGCGATTGGCGCAGGGCTTGGTTGGCTGGCCTTTTACGGTCTGGGCAAAGCCGCTCAAGTGCTGGCCCATCGTGCCCCCCGACCCGGCGGGGCTTGGGGATTGGGGCTTGCAGCCCTCGGCGGCCCCGGTTCCCTCGCACCAGCAGCAGCCCCTGCCTTGGGCTTGGGCCTCGCCCTTTTGGTGGCGCTGGGGCAAATCCAGTCAAACCTTGTCGCTCAAGTACGCGATACAGCCCCGGCCAAAGCCCCAAGTGTGGCCTATACCGAAATCCCCGACCTCAAAGCGCTTGAGTTTGATGCCTTGGTGAAAGCGACCGTTCCCCGCCTGAAGTCAGATGATTATGGCCGCACACCCGTCATGACGATCCGGGTCATCTCGCTCAATGGCCAAGAGATCGACGTTGAAAAAGTCAAACCTTCCGAGCGTTGGTTTGTGGAACAAGAAATTGGCTCTACTTGGCAGGCCAAGCAACCCGAAGGCGCGAAACTGACAGCTGGCACCTGGTGGCCAGAAGATTATAACGACCCGTTTGAAGCCAAAGTCAGCCTTGAGGCTGAAGCAGCCGAAGGCATTGGGGCCAAAGTTGGCGATACGATTGGCATATTGGTATCAGGCCGCGAGATTGAGGCCAAAGTTGAAAACCTCCGCAAAGTCGATTGGGGGGGCTTTGGTGCGAACTTCGCGGTCGTCTTTGCGCCGGGCGCGTTTGAAGGCGCCCAATTCCGTCACTTCGCGATTGCGCGCCTGACGCCTGCTGAAGAGGCGGCCATGACCCAAGCTTTGGCAAAGGACTTTCCAGCCGTGGGCATTGTTCGGGTGCGCGATGCTTTGGCAGCAGCAGGCGATTTGTTTGAAAGCCTCGCTATCGCCATTCAGGCGATTGCGGCGGTCGCGTTGGCTGCAGGCGCGGCTGCGGTTGCAGGGGCTTTGGCTGCGGGCAGTCGCAGACGCCTCTATGAAGCCGCAATCCTGAAAAGTCTTGGGGCCAGTCGCGCCCGGATTGTGGGGGCCATGGCGATTGAGCAAGCCTGCGCGGGCCTGATTGCGGCGCTGATCGGGGCAGGCCTTGGCCTTGGGGCGGCCTATGCGATCGTAACCCAAGTGCTGGAAGCCGATTGGATTTTGAACATCGGCCTTGTTGGCTCCATCGTCGGGGGTGCCGTGGCGGTGTTTGCACTGGCAGGGGTAGCCATTGGCTTTGCAGCCCTGGGGCGGCCGCCCTATCGCGTGCTGTCAGCGGCGGCGGAATTTGGTTGAGCAACGTTGATCCAAACGGATCAAAACGCGCTCAGCTGCCCAAGGCTTGAAGCTGGCCACCTTGGCTTTTCAGCCAGGCGCGCGCAGGTTTCCAGTCGGGCATAAGGCGGGCCACATGGGCCCAAAAGGCTGGCGAATGGTTCAACTCTAAGAGATGCGCCATCTCATGAGCCACGACATATTCGAACACTTTGGGCGGTGCCCCAATCAAGCGCCATGACAGCATGATGTCCCCGCGCGAGGTGCACGAGCCCCAGCGCGACCGCGTATCGCGCAGCGCAATTGAGGTTGGTGCCTTCCCAAGGCGTGGAGCAAAGCCGTCGGCATAATGGATAGCATCTGATTGGGCGAAGGCCTTCAAGGCTGCCGCAACCCGCGCACTGAAACGGGCAGGCGTAGCCGCAATCACCAAGCTAGGCTCAAGCCCGTCCTGATAAATCGGGGCACCGCGTCCGGGCACGCGGACCAAGCGCGTCGGCCTTCCCCGAAACACGATTTCTGCCCCTTCAACAAACGGGGCTGGTTCTGGCAAAGCATCCAGGCGCGCTTCGATCCAAGCCGCATTTTCCTGCACAAAGCCCAAGGCCTGCTTTTGTGAGACACGCAGTGGCCCGCTGACGACGAGGCGGCGCTTGATCGGGTCGACGCGCATGGTCAGGCGCTTGGCACCGCGACGACCGGTAAAACAAGCCTCAATACTGCGCCCAGATGGCAGGCTTACTTGGGCTACCCGCGCCACCATGCGACGGATCGGCCTTAATTTGGCGTAACAGGTGCCCCGGACACGGGTGCGCGTGCACCCTCTCCTGGCTTGACTTCCGCACGACGGGTGGTGACGGCTGGTGTGCGCTTGGGCAGACCTTTAGCAAGAAGCTCATAGGCACGCTTTAGCTGATAATCTTCCTTCTCATTCCAACCCACGGGCGGCATTTCGGCTGGCATATGAGGTGGCTTACGCTTCACACCGCTTTCATTATCGAGCGCGTGGGGCAGATCTTCTTCACCTTGGAATAAAGCCTTGCGCTCTTTGAGTTGTTCCTCGGTGATGCGAACGGCGCTGATTTCAATGTCAGGCTCAATACCTGCACCTTGGATGGAGCGCCCAGCGGGGGTGTAATATTTCGAGGTCGTCAGCCGCAACGCGCCATCGCGGCCACTGCGCAGGGGGATCACTGTCTGGACGGAGCCTTTGCCGAATGAGGCCATGCCGACAATGGTTGCCCGACCGCGATCTTGCAACGCGCCCGCAACGATTTCTGACGCCGAAGCCGTGCCCTCATTGATAAGAATTACCATCGGCACACCGGCCAAACGCTCACCCGGCGTGCCATAATAGCGCTGGATGTCGTCTGGGCGACGGCCCCGCGTGGAAACAACCTCACCACGATCCATAAACACATCGGTGACTTCAATGGCTTGGTCCAGCAGACCCCCACCATTATTGCGCAAGTCCAGCACAATGCCCTTCAAGCGGCCACCCAATTGGCGCTGAATATCATCAACCGCCTTATTCAAGCCTTCCGAAGTGCGCTCATTCACAAAGGTCGAGATACGGATATAGCCAAAATCGCCTTCAATCTTGCTGGTGACCGGTTTCAGCACGATGGTTTCGCGCATGACTTTGGCTACGAACGGCTCCTGACCTTCGCGTGCGACGGTAACATCAATTGAGGTTCCCACCGGCCCGCGCATCTTCTTGACGGCTTCATCAAGGGGTAAGCCGAGGATGGAAACGCCGTCCACCGCAATCAATTTATCGCCAGCCTTAATGCCCGCCCGCACAGCTGGGCTGTCATCCATAGGCGAGATGACTTTCACGGCACCATCTTCACTGGTGACTTCAATCCCGATACCGCCATACTCACCCTTGGTCGACACCTGCATATTGTTAAAGGCTTCGGCATCAAGGAAGCTCGAATGCGGGTCGAGCGATTGCAGCATGCCATCGATGGCGGCGGCCACCAATTTGTCGTCCTTGGTCGGCACAACATAATCCGTTTTCACGCGCGCCATCACATCGGCAAAAATCTCAAGCTGGCGCAGGGTGTCTTCACCTTTTGCAGCAGGCGCAGCGCTGTCAGGTCGACCACCCGCCGACCATGCAACTGCCGTTGCGCCCAAAGCGGCACCCAGTCCCAATGTTCCGGCCAAGACTGGCGCAATCCACCAGCGCTGTGTCTTTTGGGAATCTGTCATATGCAACTACTCCGAGTGGCTAAGGCCATGAGATCATCAACAAACTTGTCTTATCTATATAGTCTAATCAAAGTGGTTAAGCACCACCTACCGCAGTTGATTGCGGTGATTTAATCTACAGTCCGGCATCGGCGCGAAAGCGAAATCAGGTGCCGTTTGGCCGCTTGAGCCACAAATTGGGATTTTGTGGCGTACTTTGTTTGCGCACTTCCATGTAAAGGTCTGGGACAATGCGACTATCGGTCGCCATCTCGCCAATCGGTTCGCCAGCCAAAACTTCCTGGCCTGCTTCAACATAAATCGTCGCCATGCCTGCTAAAACAATATGATAGCCATTGCCGACATTCAAAATCATCACCCGTCCATAGGAGCGGAAGGGGCCAGCAAATTCTACCTCACCATCAAATGGGGCAACAACTTGGGCCGACCGGCGGGTGCGAATGGTAATGCCTTCAGAGCGGCCGCCACTTTCCAGCGCAGCGCCAAAGCCTTTCACAACTTGGCCATAGGCCGGATAGGTTACCGTCCCCATGGCGCGGTCAAAGCCACGCGCAAAGTCTGACCCATCCTGTTGCGCTTGAAGGTCTAGCCCCGGAACCGAGCCGCCCAAGCGGATCACCAAATCGCGCAAATCGTTGGCGCGGCGGACAATTTCTGAAATTCGCGCCCGCTCGGTGTCAGCATCACGCATGATGCGGGCCTGCACCATGCGCCTTTCCTGAATCAAAGCGCCAATCGTCTGCCGCGCAATCATCAGACGGGTGTTGCTTTCCCGATAGCTGGTGTTTTGCATCAGAATAGACTCACGCAGGCTTTGGAGGCGCGCAATATCAGCTGCAGCCTGTTTGGCGCGATCATCGAGAAGGGGCGCAATTTCACCCATCAAGATCGCCACACGGGCGGCCTCGGCGGCATTCTTGGGCCGCACAGCCAAAGCCGGTGGACGGTCTCTTTCCATCGCAATCAGGGCGATAACGACATCTTCTAGCGCATCACGATTGTTAGCAAGCTTTGCATTTAATTGCTTTTCCTGCGCCCGCATTTGGATCAAACGCACTTCTGAACGTTCTACCTCGCGCTCAAGCCGATCGCGATCTTCTGCGGCTGCAACAAGCTTCTTTCTTAAGGCTTCAGCATCGCTTGCCACGCGATTAGCATCATCAACGAGGGCCCCTACACGTTCTTCACGCCGTAAGCGCTCAGCTTCAAGGCGCTTCAGCTCTTGTTCGGCAGAGCTTTGGCCATAGACAGGCATGGCTGCACCCAGCGTCACACCCACCAGAAGGATCGCCCGAAATCTGCGCATGATTGGAGAGATAACCGGATTTGCGGCCGCGGTCATCTTGGCGTTACATGGGCCTTAAACCCGGTGATAGGGTGTGCCAGCAAGGATGGAAATGGCGCGATAAATTTGTTCGGCGGCCATGGCGCGTACAAGCTTGTGTGGCCAGGTCCAGGACCCAAAGGCCAGTTTCATGGAAGCAGCTTGGGTTAAGGCTTTGCCATGTCCATCCGGGCCACCAATGGCCAAGACAATATGGCGCTGGCCTTGATCGCGCAGGCTGGCCAAACGGTTAGCAAAGCCGACAGAACCGGGCGCTTCGCCGCGTTCATCCAGCGCGATAATGAAACTGCCCGCCTCAATCGCTGCCAAAAGGGCCGCTGCCTCCTTATCGCGGTCGGGTTCGCGCAAACGTGGGTCAATTTCGGCTAAGCGAACCGCCTTAATGCCCAAGGGCTTGCCCATGGCATCGGCACGGCCAAGCCAGTCGAGCGTCATCGCTTGTTCGGGTTCTTGTGCCTTAAGCCGCCCGATGGCAGCCAAAGTCACATTCAAGCAGCACCTGCCGCATGACGGGTTTCGCCAGTCCAAATGCGTTCAATCGCATAAAAGGCACGCACTTCTGGACGGAAGATATGGGCGACAATATCGCCAGCATCGATCAATACCCAGTCGGCATTGGGCAAGCCCTCAACCCGCGCTTTGCCAACGCCGGCATCCTTCAGCTTGCGCACAATATGGTCTGCAATCGCGGCCACATGGCGCTGCGAACGGCCAGAAGCGACGATGATGGCATCGGCGATGGAACTTTTGCCAGTTAAATCAATGCACAGCACATCTTCTGCTTGGTCGTCATCCAAAGATGTGAGGATGATGTCTTTCAGATTTGGGTTTTGAGTATCACTTAGTTCGGACGACAGGGTCTTGGCCTTTCAGAAATTTGAGGACTTCCCTAGCACAGGTGAAGTCAAATTGCATGCCCTGTTGCAGACAGCGCTGAACCAAGCTGGAAAATGGTTTTTTAAGCCCGACCTGTTAGAGAGGCTTCAAAGGGGTCTAGTAATGAAAGAGACGGTGGCGCTGGATAAAGCTCAGGCCCGCATGCGGCTGCCTGAAGCCATGGCCGATGCACGCGCCGCTACCTATGACTTGATCCAAAGCCGCAGCATGATTGTGTGGGGGGAGCATTGTTCCGAATGTGCTGCGCCCACCTGTTACACCGCGTGCAGTTTCTACACCCCGCGCCCCGATGGCCATTGCCGGCGCTTTGCCCATGGCATTGAAACCATTGAGACGGGATCAATCCACAACACGCCTTTGACTCGGATCGCGTTTCGCCGCTGGGGCAAGCTAGAGGGACGTGGTCCAGTTGGCGCGCTTCACAAAGCTGAAGCCGCTGCCCTAGAACAAGCCCAACAACCAGCCCTCGGGCTTGGTCTGGCACCTTTAGCCCGGCGAGAGGCCCGTGCACGCACGGCAAAGCACAAAACTTTGGGCCAAGGGGCTTCTGGCGCATTTGATGCCTTCCTGATCGAAGGGGCAGCCCTATCGGCCGAGACCATTTCATTCACCGTGACCTTAGTACCCGTCGACAAGACCAACCCCGCCCTATTTCAAAGACAATTCGTATTACAGGCTGACTGGACCCGGGTCTCGATCCCGGTTGCAGATATTGCGCGCACCATCGATCTTGGACAGGATTATCTGGTTCAAATCGAGCCGGTGGGCGAAGCCGAAGGTCTGGAAGTCCTGTTTGGCTTGTGTGACTTTGTAAGCTGGGCCAAGACGGTGGAAACAACTAGCCCCCCGAAACTCAGCGCCCCTGCCGCCAAAGCCAAAGTGGTGGTCTGGGACCTCGACCATACGATTTGGGACGGCATTTTGGTTGAAGATGGGCCCGAAGGCGTGGTTGTAAAGCCCGGCCTTCGCGACGTGATCTTAGGCCTTGATGCGCGCGGTATTCTTCAGTCCGTGGCCAGCAAGAATAATCATGATGAGGCAATTGCCGCCCTCGCCCATCATGGCCTACTTGAATTCATGCTCGCCCCTCAAATCAGCTGGGGCCCCAAGAGTGCAGCCTTGGCCCGCATTGCTGAGACGCTCAATCTTGGCCTCGATTCCTTCGTCTTCCTTGACGATCAGCCATTTGAGCGCGGCGAAGTGGGCGAAGCCCATCCTTATGTGACCGTATTGGCCGAAACAGAGGCGCTTACATTGTTGGATCGCCCGCAATTTGACGTGCCGGTGACGCCGGAAAGCAAAGGCCGCCGCGCGCTCTATGCCGTGGAAGCCCAGCGCGCCTTAGCCGCCGAGTCTGCGGCTGGGGATATGGACCAATTCCTGCGCCATTGCGATCTGGTTTTGACCCTCACCCCCTTGTCGCTTGAGGATTCTGAGCGGGTCTATGAATTGTCGCAGCGGACCAACCAACTCAATGTTGCTGCGACCCGCTATAGCCGCGATGATGTCGCTGCCATGGTGTCAGACGAAACTGGTGGCGAGGCTTGGACGCTGCGCTGTGCCGACCGCTTTGGCGATTATGGCCTGATCGGCTTTGCCTATGGCAACCCCAAGACGGGTCATATCCGCGACTTCTTCATGAGCTGCCGCGTGCAGCGCAAACGGGTCGAAGCGGCTTTCTTTGCGTGGCTGGCCGCGCGCTATCATACTGCCGGGGCAGAGGCGCTTTCGATCTCGTACCAGAAAGCAGCCCGAAATGGCCCTGCACGCGATCTCTTCTTAGGCCTCGGCTTTATTCTGGAAGCGGCAGACGACAGCCACGGCCAATTGCGGAAAAGCTTGCCCGCCGACTTTGAAGGCAGCGACATTGTGCGCATCCATTTGCCCCTCGTCGAACCCGTGCCTGCGCGCACCACGGAGGCTGTGTAATCATGGCGACTGGCCTTCTGACCCGGATTGAAGGAGCCATCACGCGCGCCATTCCGCTGAACCCGATCCAATCACGCCTGTCCCAAGCGGTCGCCTCGATCAGCTTTGATGACATTCCATTCTCCGCAGCCCGCGTCGGCGCACCCATTTTGGAGCGCGCCCAGATCCAGGGCACCTTCTATGTCTGTGGCGGTCATACGGGTCAAACGTTTGAAGACCGACCCCAGCATGAAAGCCATGACCTTTTGGCGCTGCATCAAGCTGGCCATGAAATCGCCTGCCACACTTATGCTCACCCCTTTGTCACCAAGCTAAATGATGCCGGGCGCGATCAGGATCGGCAAGCCAATGCCGACTTTATGCGCCAGACGCTGGGGGATGTGCGGATGACCAGCTTTGCCTATCCTTATGGCGCGGTCAGTTTGGCAGCGAAAGCCTATTATGCCCGCCACTTCTTTACCTGTCGGGGTGTCTATCGCGGCCTAAATGTGGGTCGGGTGGATTTCTCAGATCTGCGCGCCATTGGGATTGAGCGACGTCAGCACGATATTGGCCGCGTCCGCGATCTGGTCGCCGAGGCCAAAGAACGGCAGGCTTGGATCATCTTTTTCACCCATGACGTGGGACCAGACCCATCAGACTATGGCTGCACGCCGCAAAACCTTGAGGATGTGATTACGACCCTCAAGGATGCCGGGATTGAGACCCTGCCTGTAAAGGCTGCCGCCGCCAAAGTGATGTTTGGCTAAGCCCGCAAAGCGCGTATCTTCTCAATCATCGCCACACTGGATGGGTCACGACGATCACTGGGGCCATTTTGCAAATCTAAGTCGATTTCGCTGGCAATGACTTTACCCAGTTCAACGCCCCATTGGTCAAAGGAATTGACCCCCCAAAGCTTGCCTTCAACAAAGGTGCGGTGTTCGCAGAAGGCCAGATAAGCCCCAAAATTGCCGGGGCTTAGGCGGTCCATCAGCACAAAGCTGGACGGGCGATTGCCCTTGAAAACCCGGTGGGGAGCGATAGCGGCAATCTGGTCAGCACTGGCCCCTCCTGCCTGCATCGTCTGTGTCACCGACTCCAAGCTTTTGCCATGGGTCAGGGCTTCGGCCTGGGCCAAGACATTGGCCAAAGTCATGCGGGTGCGGACGGGTGCATCCTCATCATCTTGGGCGACGGCGATGAACTCAACCGGCGTGACATCCGGGCTTTGATGCAGATGTTGGAAGAAGGCATGCTGGGCATTAGTGCCTTCAGCGCCCCAAACCACCGGGCCAGAAGTTGCAACCGTGTGACCGCCCAAATCGACCGACTTGCCGTTAGATTCCATCTCCAATTGCTGCAGGAATTGCGGCAAGAGGCGCAAGCGCTTGGCATAGGGAATAACGGCGCGGCTCTTGAAATTGAGGCAGGTCCGATTCCACCACCCGATCAGGCTTGCGATGACGACGGGGTTTTCCGCCAACGGCAGCGTCTCAAACAAAGTGTCCATCGCAGCGGCCCCGGCGTGCATCTCTGCCACGACTTCTGGGCCCAGAGCGATTTCACACGACAGGCCTACCGCGGACCACAGCGAGAAGCGGCCACCCACCCATTCTTTGAAGTCAAACACGCGGTCGGGCCTAAAGCCTGCGGCTTTGGTCTTTTCAGGGGCTGCACTGATGGCAACTAGATGCGCGCTGTCGTCTGGGCCAATAGTGGCCTGCAGCCATGCCCGCGCCGCTTTGAGATTTTCCAAGGTCTCCAGCGTGGTGAAAGTCTTTGATACACACAGGATCAAGGTCTCACGCGGGTCAAGGCCAACAAGGGCTGCGGCGAGTTCGCCGGGCTCAATATTGGCGGCAAAGCGCAAAACAATGTCGCTGCCCGCCGTCGGAGCCAAGGCTTCATAGACCAAGCGCGGGCCAAGGTCTGACCCCCCAATGCCGATATGGAGGATGGATTTGAATGGCCGACCATCAGAAGCCGCAATCGACCCATCGCGAACAGCGCGCGCAAAAGCGGTTGCCGCCGCACGCCCCGCGCGCACAGCCGCGCTTATGGCTTCACCCTTGGCCATAAACTCCCGCTCTGGCTGACGCAAAGCCATGTGCATCACAGCACGATCCTCGGTCACATTGATTGCTTTCCCGGCGAAAAGATCGGATCGTGCTTGTTCTAGTCCAACTTCTTGGGCATGGAGCAAAAGGGCGTCCAAATCCGCTTGGCTGAGAAGGGCGCGGGAAAAATCAAAAGACAGGCCAGCGGCCTGAAAGTTCAAGCGCTTATGGCGCGCTTGATCAAGCAAAAGAGTTGGTAGGGAGGTAGAGGCGGCCGACTGGCCACGGGCGATCAAATCATTGTGTGTCATGGCTCACCTCTGCCAAGACCGTCCGCACTTGTCGAGACCTCAAAACCCTGACTATCAGTCATGAAGCGTGACACATTTGAGGAAACCCAATGCCGCAACCCGTCCATGAGACAGATTTTGAAGAAGGCCATGGCACTTCCGGTGTCGGTCAAAAGATCGGCTTTGTCTTAGGGCTCGTGGTCGCCGCGATCATGCTGTGGGTTGGTGCCCCCGAAGGCCTGGACCCCAAGGCTTGGAAAGCCCTCAGTCTCTTGGCCTTGATGATCATCTGGTGGGTGAGTGAGGCGATACCGGTTGCTGCGACCGCCCTTTTGCCCTTGGGCATGCTTCCGTTGTTGGGTGTCTTAAAGCCGGTTGATGCCGCAGCGCCCTATGCCGATCCGATCATCTTCTTATTCATCGGCGGCTTTATGATTGCGGCAGCCATTGAGCAATCGGGCCTGCACCGCCGTATTGCAATCCATATTCTCGCAGCAGTGGGCTCCAGCCCTGCAGCTATTGTTGGCGGCTTTATGATTGCCACGACCTTGCTGTCGATGTGGATATCGAACACCGCCACGGCTTTGATGATGACACCGATTGCCCTTGCTGTGTGCACGGCAGCAGCACCGGCTGGGCCGGAGCGGCGGAAGCTGATGGCCGCGTGTGTTTTGGGTGTGGCCTATTGCGCCTCCATCGGCGGGATCGGAACGCCTATTGGCTCGCCCACCAATCTGATTGGGGCCAAATGGCTAGAGGCCAATGGGGTGGGCCTCAGCTTTCCGGAGTGGATGGCGATTGGTGGGGCCATAATCCTTGTGATGGTGCCCTTAACGTGGGTGATCTTGACCAAAATTGCCTATCGCCTCCCCGCCCATATGGGCGATGATACCGCCCGCGACGTGATTGCGGCAGAAGCCCGCGCTTTAGGCCCGATGAGCCCGAAAGAAGCCCGTGTGATGGCGATCTTCCTAGCTGTCGCTTTGGCTTGGATCCTGCGCGAACCTTTAAGCAAATTGCCCGGTCTTCAAGGCCTGACCGACATGGTGATCGCCATTTTGGGTGCGGTTGCTTTGTTTGTTGTGCCTTCGGGCGACAAAGCCGAGCCCAATAGAGCCCTTCTCGGTTGGGATGTGGCTGAGCGCATCCCATGGGGCATCGCCATCCTGTTTGGCGGAGGCCTGTCGATGGCCGCCGCTTTAGAAGCAACCGGGCTTTCGACCTATATCGGCAGCCATATGGCGGGCATTGGCGCTTTACCCATCCTACTGGTGGTCTTAATCCTCGTAGGCGCGACGGTCTTTCTGTCAGAGCTTGCCTCTAATGTCGCAACCTTGACCGCCATGTTGCCCGTTCTGACCGCCATGGTCGCGGGATCGGGGGGCGATGCCTTTTTGATCGGGGCGTCAGCAACCTTTGCGGCAAGCTTTGGCTTCATGCTGCCGATTGCAACAGCTGCCAATGCCATCGCCTATGCAACCGGAGCCCCCAAACAGTCTGAAATGCTGCGCATTGGTTTTGCGTTGAATCTGTTTGGAGTTCTGACCATTGCTGCGGCTATTGGCCTGATTGGTCCCTTGGTGACGGGTTAAATTCCCGCCGCTACCCTTAACAAGTTTAACAGACAGCAATAAGGTGAAGTCAGGCCTTTTCTCCAGCATTTAGAAGGATTTGGTGTAACCCATGAGTGAGTCCATTCTGATCGGCGCCGGTGGCGAACCACTTACCTCCATCGAGCTTTTGTTGAAGCGGGCCAATCGTCATGGCTTGGTCGCGGGGGCGACCGGCACGGGCAAGACCGTGACGCTTCAGGTCTTGGCCGAGGGCTTTTCGCGCGCGGGCGTGCCCGTCTTTGCAGCCGACATCAAAGGCGACCTATCGGGCATGAGCCAATCGTGGGAGCCTTCAGCCCCGTTTAAAGCGCGCGCCGAACAAATTGGCCTGACTGACTATAGAAGTGAGTCGACCCCCGTCGTGTATTGGGACCTCTATGGCCAGAAGGGTCACCCCATTCGCACCACCATTTCAGAAATGGGCCCCACGCTTCTTGCCCGCCTGATGGAAGTCAGTGACGCACAAGAAGGGGCTTTGGCGGTTGCCTTCAAAATGGCCGATGAAGAAGGCCTTTTCCTGTTGGACATGAAGGACCTCAAAGCCATTCTCGACTTCATGGCTGAAAATGACAGCATGGTGTCGAAGAAATATGGCCTTGTGACGCCACAATCGATTGCCGCCCTCCAGCGCAAAATCATGCAATTGGATCAAGCCGGTGCCGATGGCTTCTTTGGTGAGCCAGCCCTTGATCTGCGCGACTTCATGCGCACCGATTTGTCCGGCAAGGGTATTGTCAATATTCTAGCCGCAGACCGTTTGGTCCAAAGCCCGACGCTCTATTCCACTTTCTTATTGTGGATGCTGTCGGAATTGTTCGAGCAATTGCCCGAAGTCGGCGATATGGACCGGCCGAAAATGGTATTCTTCTTTGACGAAGCCCATTTATTGTTCCGCGATGCGCCCAAAGCCCTGCTGAATACAATCGAACAAGTGGTGCGTCTGATCCGATCAAAGGGCGTGGGCATTTATTTCGTCACCCAGAACCCACAAGACATTCCAGAAACCGTATTGGCGCAATTGGGCAACCGGGTTCAGCACGCTTTGCGCGCCTATACCCCCAGCGAAACCAAGGCGGTACGGATTGCTGCGGAAAGCTTCCGCCCCAATCCTCGCTTTAAGACCGAAGACATGATCACGGCCTTGGGCGTGGGGGAGGCTTTGGTCTCGACGCTTGATGATAAGGGCATTCCCACCATCGTGGAGCGCACCTTTATCCGCCCGCCCTTAAGCCAAGTTGGCCCCTGCTCGCCTGAAGCGCGCGCCCGCGTGATTTCAGCCAGCCCCATCGGCCCGCGCTATGATGCCGTAATTGACCGTGAAAGTGCGTTTGAAATTCTCGAGCGGAAGGCGGCCGAACTTGAAGCCCAACAGGCGGAGATAGAAGCGCCAGAGCCAAGCCGGTCGAAACCCACACGCCAAGCGGATGAGCCAGAGGATAATGGTGGCCTTTTGGGCACGATTTTTGGCTCCACGCGTGGCCGCTCTGGCCGATCGCGTCAAAGCTTAGCTGAGACTGCGATGAAGACCATGGTGCGCCAAGCCAGTTCCACCATCGGGCGGGAATTGATGCGCGGCCTGATGGGCTCGCTACGCCGCCGCTAGGCCGTGAGCCGGCGTCTCTTTTGCGAACTGTGCAATAAAATTCATGTGTAGGTCCCTCGCCATGGCGCTTGGACCTTGGTATGAAGAAGCCGCTATGCACAAGCCCCGATCAACGGGGTTGAGAAACGCACAAGGGAGTCTGCCATGATTGAACGCAAACAATTTTATATCGACGGCGCTTGGGTTGATCCAGTCACGCCACGCGATCACCATGTCATCAATCCGGCAACGGAAGAGCCTATTGCCGTCATCTCTCTGGGCAGCGAAGCAGATGCCGTGAAGGCCATCCTTGCCGCCCGCGCTGCTTTCCCTGCGTTCTCTGAAACCAGCCATGATGAGCGCATCGCGCTGCTTGAAAAAATCATCGCGCTTTACTCGGCAAAGCTGCCTGAAATCGCCCATGCGATCAGCCAAGAAATGGGTGCACCCATGTGGCTGGCAACGGCTGCTCAAGCCCCAGCGGGCCTCGGCCAATTGATGGGGGCATTGAATGCGCTCAAAGAATTCACGTGGGAACATTCGCGTGGCAATACCCGCATTCGCTATGAAGCGATTGGCGTCTGCAGCCTGATCACCCCATGGAACTGGCCGATGAACCAAATTGGCTGCAAAGTTGGCCCCGCTTTGGCGGCTGGCTGCACCATGGTGTTGAAACCATCCGAACTTGCCCCGCTCGACGCCATGATTTTGGCCGACATCATTCATGAAGCTGGCGTGCCTAAGGGCGTGTTCAACCTCGTCAATGGCGATGGCCCAGGCGTTGGTAGCGTTTTGTCGACCCATGAAGAAGTCGATTTCGTCTCCTTCACCGGCTCTACCCGCGCAGGTATTGAGATCGCCAAGAGTGCGGCCCCAACGGTGAAACGCATTGCCCAAGAGTTGGGCGGCAAGTCCCCCAATATCGTTCTAGAAGATGCCGACATTCAAAAAGCGGTTTCGTCGGGCGTCATGCAAGTCATGACCAATTCGGGCCAGTCCTGTAATGCCCCAACCCGCATGTTTGTGCCCCGTCCAAAGCTGGATGAAGCCGTAGCCATCGCAAAGGCTACCGCTGAATCGGTTGTGGTGGCAGACCCTGCTGGCGACAAGCGCTTTGCCATGGGGCCGCTGGCCAATGGCCGCCAGTTCGAAAAGGTTCAATCCTTGATCGAAATCGGCATGAAGGAGGCAACCTTGGTCGCTGGTGGCCTTGGCCGCCCCGAAGGCTTCAACAAGGGCTATTTCGTGCGCCCAACCGTGTTTGTCAGCGAAACTAATGACACCACGATCGCACGGGAAGAAATCTTCGGCCCCGTGCTGACCATGATCCCCTATGACACCGAGGCCGACGCCATCCGCATGGCCAATGACACGGTGTATGGTCTGTCTGGCTATGTGCAGTCAGAAAACCTCGACCATGCGCGCGCTGTGGCCAAGCAAATCCGCGCGGGCATGATCCACATCAATGGTGCCAGCACCGACACCGTGGCCCCCTTTGGCGGCTATAAGCAATCGGGCAATGGCCGCGAATGGGGCGACTTCGGCCTCGAAGAATTCCTCGAAGTCAAAGCCGTCATGGGCTATGGCGCGGTCGCGGCGGAATAGGCCTTCAGTCACCGGAGAGCCCCTCTCGTGATGAGGGCACACTTAGCTATCACTTGGAAGCGGTTTGGTGCCCATTCTGGTTACCAAAACCGCTTCCTGTAGCGTGACTGGGCGATTGGTCGCGTCAAGTCCAGATTTCCTTCGGAAATCTGCCGCGCAGCGGCGCGAAGCGGACTTGACCCGGCAAATCGCCCACAAACAATCAAAGTTGGCCTTTGGTGTAGGCACGGCCTACACCAAAGCCTTCCAGATGAAAAACGACCCTTCAGTCCGTCAACTTGACGCGCAAGAACTCTCCCCTCTACCTTTGGGAGAGGGGTCGGGGGTGAGGGCATTTACACCCTTAAATTTGTTTGTAGCATGATCTTCATGCCAAATATTCCTCCACTTATTCTAAAGCGCGCACGCGCATTGCGGCACCGTCCTACGAAGTCCGAAGAAATCTTTTGGAATAGAGTTCGCAATCGGCAAATCCCTGGGCTCAAGTTTCGTCGCCAAGTGCCCATCCATGGCCACGTGGTTGATTTTGCATGCCTGATGCATCGCTTGATTGTTGAAATAGATGGCGGAGTACATCGCCTTCCAGAAGTCCAAGTTCGTGATCAAGATCGTGACTTTCATCTCATGGGCCTTGGTTATCACGTCTTGCGATTTTCTGATCGTGCGAATCTAGAGGAATTGGAGACAGTCGTCGGTCTCATCGAGGACTACGTGCGCAAACGCCACCCCCTCACCCCGCCAAAAAATCCGCCGCGGCATGAAACACAAAGCTGTGTCGCCGCGCCACGGCGTTTACATCGTGGCCATATCCACCACCAAGCACCGTGACTAAAGGAATGGCCCGCCTGCGGACGGCTTCAATGACGCGGCGTTCGCGGCTCATCAGGCCTTGATCGGTCAAGGCGAGTTTGCCCAAGCGATCATCCTGATGTGGGTCAACGCCCGCGATATAGAACACCACATCCGGGCGCACCTGATCCAACACTGCCTGCAGACTCTCATCTAATGCGGCAAGATAGGCCGCATCGCCCGTCCCCTTCGCTAGCGCGACGTCTAAATCAGAAGGCGGCTTTTCTAAGGGCCAATTATCGTCGCAATGCAGGGAAAAGGTGAAGACGCGCGGCTCATTCTGGAAGATCAAGGCGGTGCCATCGCCGTGGTGCACATCTAGGTCCACCACCAAGATCTGCTTCACAGACCCTTCTGCCAGAAGGACCGAAGCGGCAACGGCCACATCATTGAAGACACAAAAGCCTGCCCCTTGATCGGCCCTGGCATGATGACTGCCGCCCGCGCTATTGCAGGCGAGGCCCTCTTGTAGGGCGAGGCGGGCGGCAAGAAGCGTGCCGGCTGTCGCCAATTGTGCGCGCAGGACCACGCGTTCGGTCAAGCTAAAGCCGATGCGCCGCACCGCTGCGGGGTCTAAGGTCCGGCTCAAGACCGCATCGACATAAGCGGGCGTATGGGCACGGATCAAATCTTCCCGCATGACGGGATCAGGGGTGACGAAGCCATGCGGGGCGAGGCCCTCAGCCCGCAAGATATCGGCCAGCTGGGCAAATTTCTGCATCGGAAAACGATGACCGTCTGGCGTGTCGGCGGTGTAGTTCGGGTGGTGGACAATGGGCAAGAGGCGCATTGGCTCAGCCTGTCCTCAACCCGTCCTTGATTTTCTGGACGAGGCCCGGCCCTTCAAAGACCAAAGCGGTATAGAGCTGGATCGCATCGGCCCCGGCTTCAAATTTGGCTTGCGCATCTTGGGCGGAAGCCACCCCGCCCACACCGATCAGAGGCATGGTATTGCCGAGTGCGCCCTTAAACTCTTTCAGCAATCGGGTCGACTTTTCAAAGACGGGCCGACCCGACAATCCCCCCTGTTCGCCCTTATGCTGGGCCTTGAGGTAATCGGGGCGGTCGACCGTGGTGTTGGAGACAATCAGCGCATCAATCTTTTGTGCCACCACGGTTTCGGCAATGGCGCGCACTTCATCTTCGTCCAAGTCTGGGGCGACTTTCAAAAAGACAGGCCTGCGGCCATGGGCGCGGGTTTGGGCTTCGGCCAAAACCATGACCTGGCCCAAAAGATCTTCCAGTGCCGCGCGGGTTTGTAAGGCGCGCAAGCCCGGTGTGTTGGGCGAAGAAATATTGATCGTGATATAGGAGGCATGCAGCCACACCCGGCGCAGACCTTCGCAATAGTCTGCGATACGATCCTCGCTATCCTTATTGGCCCCGATATTGGCCCCCACAATGCCGGGCCGATGGGCGCGCGCGCGTAGGCGGTTCACAAAATGGGTCAGGCCTTCATTGTTAAAGCCCATGCGATTGATCACGGCCTGATCTTCAACCAAGCGGAACAAGCGGGGTTTGGGGTTACCTGCTTGCGGGCGCGGGGTGACTGTGCCGCATTCGACAAAGCCAAACCCAGCGGCCAACATGGCGTCGGGCACTTCGGCATTTTTATCAAAGCCCGCAGCTAGGCCGATGCGGTTTGGCAATGTGAGGCCTGCGAGTTCAACCGCCTCTTCCGGGCGATCTGGCTTGGCCTTTGGGCCAAGGCCCGCCTTCAAGCTGGCGATTGTGGCCTGATGGGCCGTCTCCGCCGGCAAGGCACGTAAAGCCGCAGTCGCTTTCGCGTAAAGGTCGATCATGGGAACCTCACCGGAAGCGCATGCCCACCATCAGCCAATAGCGGCAAATCGATCATTCCTTGCACAGCCGACATGGGAATTGGGCCATAGATATGGGGAAATAGGGCCCCGCCTCGCGAGGCTTCCCACACCACGGTGTCGCCTAGCTGGCTGAGATCAATGGTGGCCAAGATCAAGTCGGGCTGGTCCTTGAACCAGAGCGACAATGTCGTGCGCACTTGATCTCGTGCGGACAGGTGGATGAACCCATCCGCCACATCGAGGGCAGAGCCAGTATAGACGCCAGCACCTTGGGCCTGTGCCCACGCGCTGCGTGTTTCAATCTTATAAGCCAGAGAATCCATGGGCGTGACTTAATGGCAAAACCAGCGGAGTCGACCCCTGCCCGTCACTTTCGGACGAACAATGACAGATTAGGCTGCTTCCAAGAGACTTTGGAACACCAAGGCCCCGTCGGCGCTGCCCAATTCGGCTTCAAATGCACGGTCTGGGTGGGGCATCATGCCAAGGATGCGGCCAGTTGGGTCCACAATGCCCGCTATGCGCCTCAACGAACCATTGACCTCTTCCTTATAGCGGAAGGCGACGCGGTTTTCTTGTTCAAGCGCATCAAGCACCGCGTCTTCGGCAAAATAATTGCCCTCGCCATTGCCCACGGTCATCACGGCTTCGGAGCGATTGCCAAAAGCGCGGGTGAAGGGGGTGGCGGCATTGGTTACTTCCAGCGTCACGGGCTTGCAGACATATTTCAGGCTGGCATTGCGCAAAAGAGCGCCGGGCAGAAGGCCCGTCTCACACAGAACTTGGAAGCCATTGCAAATCCCAAGGACGGGCACACCAGCCTTGGCTGCGTCCACCACGGCACGGGTGACAGGGGAAAGGGCTGCCATCGCGCCACAGCGCAAATAATCCCCATACGAAAAGCCACCGGGCAAAACGATCAGGTCTAGGCCTTCTGGCAGGCTGGTCTCTTTATGCCAGACCATGGAGACATGCGCATCGACTGAGCGCTCCAAAGCGACCTTGCAATCGCGGTCACAATTTGATCCGGGGTAGATGATGACAGCAGCTTTCATAGGTTCGACCTACGCGGTTTTGGCCCCAAGGTGAAGACCAATGGGCCACCTCCTGCAGCCATTGTGCAACCGCCCTGCAGAAAAAAGCGTATCAAGCGGCAAGAATAGGTTAGGAGTGGCCATGATTTCGCGCAGAAGCCTCGTAATTGGAAGTGCGGCCCTAATGACCCTGCCCCCGCCTGACTTGGAAGCCGCCCCTGGAAGGTCCCCGCAGGCTGTGTGGGATGAGCTATTGGGCCGCTATGTTCGCCCTGATTCTACCGGCCTGAACCGGGTCGATTATGCGGCTTGGAAGGCCAATGCGGCAGATATGCGCGCCTTAGACAGCGTCGTGGCAGGACTTGCAGCCATCAAGATTTCAGCCCTGCCTAAAGCCAGCCAATTTGCAACTTGGGCCAATCTTTATAACGCCATCACTATCCAAGTCGTGTTGGCGCGCTTCCCCGTCAAATCCATTCGCGACATTAAGCCAAACCTCCTGGCGATGGGCCCTTGGAAAGAACCGCGCGTGCGGGTGGAGGGCAAGCAATTGTCGCTCGACGATATTGAACACGGCATCATGCGCAAACAATGGCGCGACCCGCGCGTCCATTATTCGGTCAATTGCGCCTCAATCGGATGCCCAAACCTTGGCAGACGCGGGTGGCGGGCAGAAAGCCTTGAAGCTGATCTCGACGCGGCGGCGCGTGCCTTTATCAATTCACCGCGCGGCGTACGCGTCGTTGGACCGCAGAAACTGCGCGTCTCCTCAATTTACCAATGGTTCAAAGTCGACTTTGGGAATAATGAGGCTGGAATTCTCACCCATTTGCGCCGTTATGCGGCACCACCCCTCTTGGCCCAAATGACTAATGCCCGCATTGTGGGGGATGATTATGATTGGTCCATCAATGCGACGTCAGGTTCTTAAACATGCAAGCCATCAAACGTTTCGGCCCACTGGTGGTCATCGCCTTGGGTCTGATCTTAGCCATATCGATGGGCTGGCACAAATATCTTTCATTTGATGTTTTGGCCAAGCAAAGCGAAGTTCTGCGCCAGTTGGTGACAACCAACCCCCTTCTTGTCATCGCCTGTTATATGGGCATCTACATCTTCGCGACGACGATTGCCTTGCCAGGGGCGATTTGGATTACGATTGCCGGTGGCTTTTTGTTTGGGCCCATGTTTGGCCCACTCTTTGGCCCTATTTTCGCGACCGCCATTGCCTCGACTTCGGCCACGATTGGCGGGACGATTTTGTTTATGGCCACCCAGTCTGCCTTAGGCGGTGGGCTGCGGGCACGTGCCGGTGGGTTTATCGACCGATTGGAAAAGGGCTTTCAGAAGAATGCTTTTGGTTATTTGCTGACCCTACGCCTTCTACCCGTCGCACCGTTTTTTGGGATCAATCTGGCTGCAGGCTTTTTAGGGGTGCCGCTGCGCACCTTCGTGCTGGCCACTGCCATCGGCATTCTTCCCGGCTGCTATGTCTATGCCTCGTTGGGCAATGGGATTGAGCATTTGATCTCGCAAGGCCAAACGCCAGACCTCAAGATCATTTATAATCCCGAAGTGATGGGACCTCTGTTGGGCTTGGCAGCTTTGGCGCTGTTGCCCACTGTGTGGAAGTTTGTCCAATCGAGGCTGAAAAAAGCATGAGCCCGCAAGAACTCAACGTCGATATGTGTGTGATTGGGGCAGGCGCTGCGGGCCTATCGGTGGCAGCAGGTGCAGCCCAACTTGGCCTTTCGGTTGTCCTCTATGAAGAAGGCGAAATGGGGGGCGATTGCCTCAACACAGGCTGCGTTCCTTCTAAGGCCCTGATCGCGGCAGCGAAGGCCGCCCATTCCATGCAACATGCCAGCCGCTATGGCCTTGGGAATGCCAAAGCCGTGGTCGACTGGGATAGGCTGCGGGGCCATATTGACGGGGTGATTGAGACCATCGCCCCCATCGACAGCCAAGAGCGCTTTGAGGGCCTGGGCTGCACCGTTTTCCGTGAACATGCGGCCTTCATCGATCCGCGCACCGTACAAAGCCCATCGGCCACAGTGACGGCGCAGAAGTTTGTCATCGCCACGGGTGCGACCGCCTTTGTGCCGCCAATCCCCGGCCTTGCTGACACCCCCTTCCTGACCAATGAGACCGTCTTTGCGCAACCAACCCAGCCCAAGAGTTTGATCGTTTTGGGGGGTGGGGTAGTCGGGGTTGAGCTTGGCCAAGCCTTCGCCCGCCTCGGCACGCAGGTGACCGTGGTTGAGGCCATGACCATTATGGGTCCACAAGAGCCTGAAGCGGTGGAGATTGTGCGCGCCAGCCTGTTGGCAGACGGCGTAACCGTCCAAGAAGGCGCAAAGGCAGTCGCGGTTTCCGGCGATCACGCCGAAGTCTCGGTCACGTTGGAAGATGGTCGCGTCCTAAAGGCCGAGCGTCTTTTGGTTGCTGTTGGCCGGGCGGCGCGGGTTGAGACGATTGGTCTTGATAAAGCCAATGTCAGCTATAGCCGCAAAGGCGTTACCACCGATGAGCGCTTGCGCAGCCTATCCAATCCCCGCGTTTGGGCCATTGGCGATGTGGCGGGTAAAGAACAATTGACCCATGCAGCAGGCTTCCACGCCAGCGTTTTCATTCGCAATGCAGTGTTTAAGGCCCCTGCTACGGCTGTTGTTGCCCATATGCCAGCCGTGGCCTATTGCGACCCAGAAGTGGCTAAGATCGGCCTGACAGAAGCCCAAGCGCGCGAACAATTCGGCAGCGACGTGACCGTCACGAAAGCTGAATTTGAGGACAATGATCGCGCCCAGACCGAGCGGTCCACTGAAGGCTTTTGTAAGCTTGTGATTGGCAAGGGTGGCAAAATTCTGGGTGCTACCATCGTCGGTGAAGGGGCAGGCGAAGCCATCCAACTTGTGGGCCTTGCTATGGCCAATAAGAAAGGTGTGGGGGCCATTACCAGCCTCATCTCGCCCTATCCAACCCGCAGCGAAATCGTCAAGCGCGCGGCAGGCGCCTATTTCACGCCAAAACTCTTCTCTGATCGTACCCGGAAACTGGTGAAGTTCTTGAAGCTGTTGGGCTAGTAAAGGGGCGTGGCGGGCAAAGGTACCACCACGCCCAAAAGGTGCTGCTAGTCTTGGCCTTTACCGGGCAAACGCTCTAGGCCTTCGGCGCGCGAGACGAGATCGATAAACTCATCGCGGAATCCAAACCGATCTTCACCCTTAGCTGCCTTCGCGATCCGGGCGACATCGCCATAGCCAAAGCCTTTACCGATCCACGGATCTTGCCTCAGGAGCTGGGCATAGCCTGCCACAGCCACGGCAAAGCGGGTTGCTTCTGGCGCGCGATCAAAGCTGGCACTGCGATCAGCGTCGGTTATCGGCCGCTCTATCAAGCGCGATGTCGTCTCGCCCGGCACCTTGTAGCGCAGGCGCAAGAGCCCCAATTCCTTGGCCTTGTCTGTTGCGGGGGTTGGGCTTGCGGCACCATAGCGCAGGGGATCAACGCTGCCTTGGGCACCAATTGGGGTGATTTCGTAAAGCGCGGTTACTTGATGACCTGCCCCAATTTCACCGGCGTCCACCGCGTCATTATTGAAGTCCTCGCGGTTTAGGGCACGGGTTTCATAACCAATCAAGCGCCATTCCTTGACGCGTGCTGGATTGAACTCGACTTGCGCCTTCACATCGTCGGCGATGGGGAAAAGCGTGCCGCTGATCTGAGTGTCAAACACTTTGCGGGCTTCTTGGATGGTATCGATATAGGTCGCCACGCCATTGCCGTTCTGTGCCAGACTTTGCATCATCGTGTCGTTGTAATTGCCACGACCAAAGCCAAAGACAGAGAGATAAATGCCCTTCTTGCGCTGGTCGGTGACATAGGATTGCAGCGCGCGTGGGTCAGAAATGCCGACATTGAAATCGCCATCCGTCATCAGGATCACCCGATTGACGCCTTTTGCATCATAGTTTTTTGCCGCCATCTCATAAGCGAGGCGGATACCCTCCCCGCCAGCGGTAGAGCCTCCGGCCTGCAAAGCTTCGAGCGCACAAATGATGTCACGGGTATTGTTCCCGGCAGTTGGTTTTAAAACGACACCAGCTGCGCCCGCATAGACGACGATGGAGACGCGATCTCGGGCCGTCAGATTTGGCGTCAACAAGGCCAAAGCGCGCTTGGCCAAGGGCAAGCGGTCTTCGTCCATCATTGAACCGGACACATCCATCAAGAGGGTGAGGTTCAAAGGTGGGCGCTCGGTGCGAGCGATATCATAACCCGAAAGCCCAACATGCACGATTTGCTTGTCTTCGGCCCAGGGGGAAGGCGCGACTGCCACCGTGGTGGAGAAAGGTAATTTCCGGTCCTTTGGCTTGGGATAGCCATAATCAAAGTAATTCAAAAACTCTTCGACCCGCACCGCATCGGCCCGCGGCAGACTGCCCTCGCTCACAAAGCGGCGTGCATTGGCATAAGAAGCCGTGTCGACCTCCATCGCAAAGGTAGAAACTGGGGTCTCCGCAGTTTGCTTGACGCTATTGAGCGCCGCGAGCGGGTATTTTTCCGTAGACTGGCGCGGTGGGGCATAAGAAGCGCTCTTGCCGGCCACAACCGCAACCTCGGCTGGCGAGTTGTAGGTTGGGGGTGCCACGCGGGTTCCCGTGACAACGACCGAAGACAAAGCTTCATCGGCAACCGCTACTGGGCTTGGCGGAGGTGGTGGAGGTGGGGGTGGCGGCGGGGGTGCCATCGGCGGCGGAGGCGTAGGCATCATGGTCGGCGAAGCCATGCCCACAGCCATGCGGGCGCGTCTGGGATAGCCGCGCTGGGCATCTACTGCCGGTGCCGGACAATTGTAATCGGTTGCGTCTGTAGACACAGACTGGCCGACAGGGCCAGCATATTGGGCATAGGTAGCCGGATTGGTCCCACAGCTTGCGACCAAAGCTGACAAGGAAATGGCTGCAATAAATTGTTTGGCCGCGGACGTCATTCTGACTCTGGGGCCGGACAGGTGGGCGTGAACTTGGATCATGTGGCTTACCTCCAAACGCTTCTATGAACGTTTCACACGATAGGGAGGGCGCAACAAGGCCTTGTTTGGGAGGCATCAGGGCCAAATTGCGGCATTTTTAACCAAGAGCCTACTGGCGCGCAGGCTTGCCGAAGCGCACGCACAGGCTTAATCGGTTTGTCATGGTTGAACGTCCCGCATTTCTCGACTTCGAGAAACCCATTGCCGATCTTGAAAAGAAGATCGATGAGCTGAACGCGACTGCGGAAAATAGCGGCGCGAAAAGTGTGCGCACCGAAGTCTCGAAGCTTCGCCAAAAGGCCAATCGCGCCTTAGCAGACCTGTATCAGAATTTAGACCCGTGGCGACGCACCCAAGTTGCGCGCCACCCTGACAGGCCGCACTTTAAGGACTATGTCGAAGAACTGATCACGGACTATGTCGAGTTGGCAGGCGACCGAAAGTTTGGCGAGGACGCTGCCATTCTGGGCGGTATGGGTCGCTTCCGGGGACGCCGCGTGGTCGTTCTGGGCCATGAGAAGGGCCGCACAACACCTCAGCGCCTGAAACATAATTTCGGCATGGCGCGGCCTGAAGGCTACCGGAAAGCCGTACGCTTGATGGATATGGCCGAGAAATTCGGCTTAAGCGTCCTGACCTTTGTTGATACGGCTGGCGCTTATCCAGGCCTTGACGCCGAAGCGCGCGGCCAAGCCGAGGCGATTGCGCGCGCGACCGAGCGCTGTTTGACCCTTGGTGTGCCCATGGTCTCCGTCATCACCGGTGAAGGCGGTTCTGGCGGTGCGGTTGCCATCGCTGCCGCCAATAGCGTGCTGATGCTGGAGAACTCAGTCTATTCGGTGATTTCGCCAGAAGGTGCTGCCTCCATCCTTTACCGCTCTGCCGATCGGGCCAAGGATGCCGCCACCGCAATGAAGATCACCGCCCAAGACCTGTTAGGCTTTGGCGTCATCGATGGCATTATTCCAGAGCCATTAGGCGGGGCACATCGGGCACGCGCCAATGCCATGAAAGCTGTGGCCGATGGCATTGAAAAAGAGCTTTATAAACTCGATTCCCTCGACGCTGAGGGCTTGCGCGCCCAACGTGCGGAGCGTTTTTATCGGATTGGCCGTTCGCTAGCGGACCTGCCTTCAGCCACCGATACGCCGCCCAAAACCAGCTAAATCCTGAACAAAAAGGTCTGGTGCCTCCCAAGCGGCAAAATGCCCGCCATAGGGCATGTCTGTCCAATGCTGGAGGTTATAGCCTAACTCAACCCAGTCACGGGGTGGATTGGGGAAGATGCTATCGCCCGGGAAATTGGCAAAGCCCGTTGGCACCTCAATGCGTTGGCCTGGCTTTAGGAAGTAGCCGCTGCCCTCTTCCAACACCCCGCGATAAAACCAGATCGAGGTCGCAAAGCGGTCGGTCAGCACATAATGCATGACATTGGTAAGCAGATCCCGTTTGCCAAAAATCGTGTCGAGATTGCCGCGCGACGCATCCGACCAATTCTGAAATTTCTCAACGATCCAAGCCGCCTGTCCAAAGGGCGAGTCTGTTACGGCCATGGCCAGTAATTGTGGGCGCGTGGTTTGAAGCTGGAAATAGGCCCCGCCAGCCTGCATCATTGCGGCGGACTTTTGCGCCCAAGCACCGCGCTCTGGCGTCGTCAAAGTCGAGACGTCCGGGCGCAATCCCAGCATATTGAGATGAATACCTGATACGACGTCTGCATGATCCAGCCCCAACCACGCGGTGATGACCGAGCCCCAATCTCCGCCTTGGGCGATAAAGGACTGATAGCCCAAAACCTCGACCATGAGTTTGCGAAACAGGCCCGCCGTCGTGCGCGGGCCGATGGGGCGTGCCGGAGGGCCAGAAAAGCCATAGCCCGGCAGGCTGGGGATGATCAGATCAAAGGCATCTTCGGCCTTACCACCATGCTGGGATGGAAACGCCAATGGGCCAATGACTTTGTGAAACTCAAATGGGGACCCTGGCCAGCCGTGGCTGAGCAAGAGAGGCCGCTTGCCACCAGCTTCGCCCACAATATGCAAGAAATGAATATCTTGGCCGTCTAGCGTGACTTGAAACTGCGGCAGTTGATTAAGCTCTGCCTCGACCGCCCGCCAATCATAGGCCTGGAGCCAATAATCCTGCAGCCCCTTCAACCAAGCGGTAGACGCCCCACGCGACCAATCCTCCACCCCCTCATCGGCTGGCACATCTGGCCATTGAAAAGCGGCAACCCGCCATCGGACATCCTCAAGTTTGGACGGAGGGACGTGGATGGAATAGGGCTTCATGCAATGGTCCAGTGCTAATTCGGCCAATAGGCGATGACATCGTCTTTGGTCGCCTTGGTGCCTAAAGCGCGGTCGATGGCAATGGGGCCTTCCAGCGTCGCAGGGTAGAGCGGCTTGCGACCATTGGCCTTATGGTCGTCCAACAATTTGCGCAGCTTAGCGACCATATCAGGGCGAGCCGCAGCCAGATTGGTTTTCTCGGTTGGATCGGTCGCAAGATCATACAGATAGACCGCGCTCGGCTTATCGACGAGTTGCAGCTTCCAGTCGAGATGGCGCACAACCCGATAGCCATCGCTTTGCCAAAAGATGGTCTCATGCGGGCGGGTATCGCCGGCCTTACCCTTCGCATGGGGCAGAATATTCACCCCATCAATCGCCACGCCCTTGGGTAGGGCTGCCCCAGCGGCGGCGGCTAATGTGGGCATCAGATCAATATGGGCGACTGGGGCTTGCACTTGGCTGCCGGCTGGAATTTTGCCGGGCCAAGACATGAACATGGGCACGCGGATGCCACCTTCAAACAGCGAGAGCTTCCAGCCGCGGAATGGTTTGTTGATCTCCGGCAGGCCAATATAGCCCGGCCCACCATTGTCGCTGGAGAATACGATCAACGTGTTGTCGGCCATGCCCTCTTCCTTCAGCGTTTGAACGATCCGGCCAACGCTGCGATCCAAAGCCACAATCATGGCTGCATAGACGCGCTCCCGCTCTGAGCTCATCGGTCCCACGGCATCATAATCAGCTTTCTTGGCTTGTAGCGGTGTATGGACGGTCCAATGCGAGAGATTGATGAAAAAGGGCCGGTTCTTATTGGCTTTGATGACTTGGATCGCTTCATCGGTCCAATAATCGGCCAAATAGCCGCGCGGCTTAAACCATTCCCCATCATTATAGGAGGCAGCATATTCCATGCGCGCCCAGAGGAATTTGTCGATTGGGTCAAAATCAAGCTTGGCATTGACGACATTGGGATCATCTTCCGGCAGATGTAGGCCACTGGCCATCAACAAGCTTTCGTCAAACCCTTGTGCATTGGCCCCAAATTCAGGACCAAGGCCTGTGTGCCACTTGCCGATATGCACGGTATGATAGCCGCGCGTCTTCAAAACTTCGGCGATGGTAACTTCCGAACCCGGCAAACCCTGCTTGTCGAACTTCGGCATCTCAGCCACCCGGTCGGCATGATAGATAACGGGCGGCATGCCGCTTTGGCCACGCATCGAGTCCGACACCATTTTCACCACCCGGCCCATGCCATCTGGTGTTGGGGTGAATTCAAAACCCGTCCGGGTTGGATAGCGCCCGGTCATGATCATGGCGCGCGATGGCGCACAGCTTGCGGTACCCGAATAGGCTTGGCGGAAGGCGACCCCAGAGGCAGCCAAGGCATCAATATTGGGGGTCTTGATCTTGCCATTGCCAAGACCGCCACCAAAGGTCGAGATATCATTATAGCCCAAATCATCGGCCAGAATGAAAATGATATTGGGTGGGCGGTCGCCAGTTGCCGCCTCGGCGGCCGCTGGACCCTGCATCCAAGCAATGGGCTTGTTCTCCGGAATATCGCTGCGCTTTTGGGAAGCAGCGAGCGCCAGAACAATATCTACCCGCTTTACATAGGCCAATGCGCCCAAACCCACGACGGCAATTAGGCCGCCCACTAGGATTTTCTTCAGCATGACGTCCTTCTCCCCCAAATCTCATTCTAAGTGATCTCAAACAGCGCTTCGCAGCCAGTGCCATCGAGAATGGCGCGGCAAGCCGCCCCTTCTGCTTCGGACAGGGACTTTGCGTGATCTTTCAGCCAAGCCAAACATTTGGCCTGATAGGCAAAGGTTGGTTGCGTCCATGCCCGCCCGTCAATGCGTGTCTCAAAGCTTGAAGCGCCTGTTTGAGCGGCTTGGGCATTGGCCAAAAGGAAGGGCACATAGAGGCGGCCAATCTCGGCCAACAAGGGTGCAAGGCGGGCTTTCGCTTCTTTGCGGTCAAGCCAGTCAATCTCTTTGGGCTCAAGCCCGGAAAGATCTTCCATCCGGTCAATCCACGCGCGCAGACGGGGTGCCCGCTCGGCACAAAGGGCAGCCGGGGTTGGATCAACCACGCCTAATTGGGTCAATTGACCATAGAGGCCAAAGTCAGATGTGCCGGGCCTTGCCCCCATCACAAAGCCAGTCGGCTGAATCAAACTCTCGAGCACGCCAAGTAAACGTTCATAGGAGTGCTCAATCGTCGCGGCTGTCACGCCATTGGAGCCGACGACATAAAGGCGATCTATCTGGCGCTTTGAGATAAAGTCTGAGGCGGCCTTAGCATCGGCATCCGAAGTTGTCGTGTCATGCCAGAAGACCAGTTGCGGACCGGCATGGGCGATGTCGGCTTCCCTTGCCCAGCGATAATGGAACATCGCTTTGGTCAGCCACTCATCAGCAAAGTCTTCAATGAGGTGATCGAGAAACGCCATTACGGGATCGGTCGGCACTAAGGCGCGCCCGGCAAACTCCCGCTCAAGACGGGCCAGAATGGGCGTGGAATCAACTTGGGCCTCATAGCCACCCCCGGCTTGCGGGAAATAGACCGTCGGCAGAAGCTTGACCTTTGCTTCAGGAAAGCCCGGCATGGGGCTGCGGTGGCTACCCCAATGTAGAGCATAGGGAATATGGCGGTAGCGTAAGGCCGCAATGACTTTGCGGGTATAGGGTGAACCTGCAGCCCCGAGGACATGGAGACGAGACGGGGTAGGAGCATCCGACATCAGGCAGCCTTCTTTTTTCGGGACATGATCGAAAGGGCGCCGCGTACGAGCGCGGACACAATAAGGGCCAAAACCAATGCGACACCTGCCAATTGCCAGCCATAAAAGCTCAATTGACGCATCAAACTATTATGTGCGGCCGCCCGCTGCACCTTATAGCCCTTGGGCAATTCAAGCACGCCATTGGCCTTGGCATAAGCGGCATAGGCACGTTCGAGATCAGCGCGAACTTCGGGCAATTGCGCCGATAGGTCCGTCGTTTGGCCAGGATCATTGACGACATGATAGAGCCGCCACTGATTATCACCATAGGGCGGGTTATATTTCACGAGCGTGTAATCGCCTTTGGTGATGGCGGCATTGCCCGACACCTCCACCCCGACCGCATCATTTGGCCCATAGACTGACTGGGCTTGACCAGAAAGCACCGGGGCAAGGCTTCGCCCAGAAATCGGCTTAGACCCTGCAATGTCGGGTGCCCCGCCCACGAGGTCGATCAACGTGGGCGTAATGTCCTGCACAAAGGCTGCGGCATTGACGGCTTTGTCTGCGGCAATGCCGGGTCCTGCCATCACCATCGGCACATGTAACCCACCGCTGGAGGTATAAAATTTGAACAAATAACCAGGTGTTGCCACCGCACTCGCCCATTCCGGACCAATCCAATTATGGCTGCCACGCTCACCCAAATTGGCCAAGTCGTGCGTATAGCCATGGGTCTTCATCCAGAAGTTAAAGCCGCGCTCGCCGCCGGGATTACTGGGCTCTGGACCATTATCGGAAGTGATGACGAAGATCGTATTTTCCAACTCACCCGTCTTGTCCAAATGCGCCACCAGACGCCCGATCTGGGCATCGGTCGCCTCGATCATGCCGGCATAGACTTCCATCGCCTTGGCTTGCATCTTCTTTTCTTCTGGGCTCAGGCTGTCCCAAGCTCGCATGCTGGCGTGCATGGCAGGTGGCTTTGCGTCCTGCGACACCAGGCCCAAAGCCTTGGCGCGCTCAAACCGCTCTTTGCGCAATTGGTCCCAACCGCCGTCAAAGCGACCGGCATATTTCTGAGTGTATTCGCGGGGTGCCTGCACAGGGATATGAACTGCCTGCAAGGCAACATAGGCCAAGAATGGCTTATCGTCCTTGGGCCGCGCGTTCAA
>NZ_JADCBK010000045.1 GCF_020253525.1 Aquidulcibacter sp. | reverse complement strand
TTGAGCCAAACTCAATACCCACATCGGCGAGGAGTTGCATGCCGACACAAATCCCAAGGAAGGCCGCCCCCTCTTCGCGCACACGGGTCTCTAAAGCCTCGCGCAGACCATCGACGGCAGCCAGATTGGCCGCGCAATCGGCAAAGGCACCCACACCGGGCAGAACGATCTGATCGGCCTTGGCGATACGATCGGGGTCTCTTGTCACACAGACATCGCGCGCCCCTGCTGCAACCAACGCCTTCTCCGCGGAACGAAGATTGCCAGAGCCATAGTCAATTAAGGTAAGCATTTCCGTGCCTTAAAGGACGCCCTTTGTGGAGGCGACCGCCCCATTCAAACGGGGATCAATTTCAATGGCGACCCGCAGGGCGCGCGCGAGGGCTTTATAACAGCTCTCGATAATATGGTGCGTATTCTGCCCATAGAGGTTTTCGACATGCAGACACACGCCCCCATTGCCGGCAAAGGCATGGAACCATTCTTTGAACAATTCGGTGTCCATCTCGCCGACCTTTGGCCGCTCAAAATGCACATTCCACACCAGATAGGGCCGGTTGGCCAAATCAAGGGAAGCGCGCGACAAGGTCTCGTCCATCGGGATATAGGCATGGCCAAAGCGGCGAATGCCAGCAAAGTCACCCAAAGCGCTTTTGAGCGCTTGGCCCATCACAATGCCGGTGTCTTCGACCGTATGGTGCATATCGATATGCAGATCGCCCTTGGTCTCAACCGTCAGATCAATCAGCGCATGCTTAGCAAAGCTTTCCAGCATATGGTCAAAGAAGCCAATTCCAGTCGAAACCTTGGCAATGCCCGTCCCGTCCAAATTCATGGTGACCGAGATTTGCGTTTCTTTCGTATTGCGCTGAATGGTAGCCGTTCGCACGATGAGATCTTTCCGATGATGGTCTAGGTGAACCCGCCATAAATTGGCGCGAACGGCCCCCTCTTAGCGCTTTGGGAAGACAAAGGAAACCAGCGATCGTGCTGGTTACAGTCTGCATCTGCGCCCCGCGGATTAAGGCCACGTCAACCTAATGTGTGCAAACAGGATAAGTTGTTCTGGGAACTTATTGGCTCTGTCGCCGAATCCCGAACTTTTGGGCGCAAAGTTTAGTGAAAGACTGGCTGGAAAACATCCTAAAGACGCTCGCCGGGAAGCTGACTTTGGCTTTCCTTGGCTTGATGAGTCTTGTGATGCTGGGCATGATCGTCATGCTAAGCTTTACAATTGGTCGTGGACCAGCCCTGGCTTGGGCCATTGGCGGATCGACCTTGTCGGCCGTGCTGGCGACTGCAGCCTTCTATGCCTTTGTGACGCGGATAACCGATCCGCTGCGCGACCTGACCGAATTTGCCCAGCAGACCAATTTAAAGCGCTTGGGCGTTCGCCTCGATATCCGCTCTGGCGATGAGCTTGAGATTCTGGCCCGTGCGCTAAACCGCATGATGCAGCGCTTGGATGCTTCCATGAAGCGCATCCAGCAATTGGCCTTTGTGGACACCATCACCGAACTGCCCAACCGAGACCGCTTCCGCCAAGAAACCGATGAGGCCGCCAAATCCAATGCGGCCAATAATCTGGTGGGTGCTGTCATCTCCATCGACGTCGACAAATTCATCCGCGTGCAAGAAACCCTCGGCCAGATTGCGGGCGAAGAATTATTGGGCCTTGTGGCGGAGCGACTTTCGGCGGCTGTGCGGGCGTCCGACCGGATTGTGCGCCTGCAGACCTGTATTGCCCGACCTGCGCTGCTTGCGCGGACGGGGATTTCAGAATTTGCCGTTTTGATCCCCGATATTGATGACCCGACCCAAGCCGGCCGCTTTGCGCAATTGGTTGCTGCGGGCTTGCGCCAGCACTTTGAACTGGGTGGCCACCGCATCGTGCTTGGGGCCTGCGCGGGTATCGCGATTTTCCCGCAAGATGGCGAGACAGGCGAAGAAGTCTTGCGCTCTGCCGATCTCGCCCTCAGCCATGCCCGCAATGGCGGCCGCAACCGCAGCGTCTTCTTCACCCGCAAGATGAACCAGCGCGCGCTGGAAAAGCTGGTTCTGGAGAACGAAATTCGTGCCGGGATCGAGCAAGGCCAGTTCATGGCCTATTTCCAGCCGAAAGTGGACTTGGGGACTGGCCGCATTCATGGCTGCGAAGCCTTGGTGCGCTGGAACCATCCGACCCAAGGCATGGTCTCGCCCACCAAATTTATCACCGCCGCAGAAGAAACCGGCCTGATCGCGCCTTTGGGCGATTATATCATGCGCGATGCCGCGAAAAAGGCTGCCGCTTGGCTGCGCCGGGGCATTGCCCTGCGCGTCGCGGTCAATGTGTCGGCCATGCAGTTTAATGACGATAACTTTACGGCCAAGGTGCAGAATATTTTGGCCGAAACGGGCCTACCCGCCTCGCTGTTTGAGCTGGAAATCACCGAATCCATCGCCATGAGCAATCCAGACCGGGTGATCCGCCTGCTGGAACCCTTGCGCAATAAGGGCGTGCGGATTGCCATTGACGACTTTGGCACGGGCCACTCTAACTTGGCAGCACTTACCCGTATGCCGTTTGACGTGTTTAAAATCGACCAAAGCTTTATCCGCGCTTTGGGCAAGGACCGCAACGCGCCGACCATGATCGAGACCATCATCGCGATGGCCGGCGGTCTGAATTATGAGACCGTTGCCGAAGGGGTTGAAACCCAAGAACAAGCGGCCTTCTTGAAGAAGCGCGGCGCGACTTTGGGCCAAGGTTATCTGTTTGGCTCACCCATGTCTGCCGACCAATTTGAAGCCCACGCCCGCAATTGGGCGGCCCGCGCCGATGGCTTGAGCCCTGCGCCCGCCATCGAAGGACTGCGCCGTACCAGCTAAGAGGACGGCGCGCGCCTTGAAGTCAGCCCGCACAGACGCCATTACATAGGCATGAGCGATTTTGAACGTCCCGCCGCCGACTGGCGCGGCACAACGATTTTGGCAGTGCGCAAAGGCGGCAAAGTGGTCGTCGTGGGCGACGGGCAAGTCTCGGTTGGCAATACAGTTATGAAACATGGGGCGCGCAAGGTGCGAACCTTAGCAGGCGGCACCGTGTTGACGGGCTTTGCCGGGGCAACGGCTGATGCCTTCACCTTGTTTGAGCGCCTCGAAGCCAAGCTGGAGCGCTTTCCCAATCAATTGTTGCGCGCCTGTGTGGAACTGGCCAAGGATTGGCGAACCGACCGCTATTTGCGCCGCTTAGAAGCCATGCTGATCTGCGCTGATAAGCACGGCACCTATGTGCTGACCGGTACAGGCGATGTGCTGGAACCCGACCACGCGGTTGCTGCCATCGGCTCTGGCGGGGGCTATGCTTTGGCCGCTGCCCGCGCCCTGTATGAGCAAGATCTCGACGCGGAAACCATTGCCCGCAAAGCCATGGCGATTGCAGCCGATATTTGTGTCTATACCAATGGCAATCTGACCCTAGAACAATTGGCGATCGTAGAATGACCGACCTTTCCCCCCGTGAAATTGTTTCCGAGCTCGACCGCCATGTGATTGGCCAGTCTGATGCCAAACGCGCAGTTGCCATTGCGCTGCGCAACCGATGGCGGCGCAAGCGCTTGCCGGAAAAGCTGCGCGAAGAAACGACACCCAAGAATATTCTGATGATCGGGCCCACGGGCGTCGGCAAGACCGAGATTGCCCGTCGTCTGGCCAAGCTGGCGGGCGCACCCTTTGTAAAAGTCGAAGCCACGAAGTTTACCGAAGTCGGCTATGTTGGCCGTGACGTGGATCAGATCATCCGCGATCTGGTGGAGGCAGCCATTCATCTGGTGCGCGACCGCCGCCGCAAAGATGTGCGCGCCAAAGCCGAAGCCATGGCAGAAGACCGGGTTCTAGACGCCCTTGTCGGTACCGAGGCCAGCCAAGGCACGCGCGAGGCCTTCCGCAAAAAACTACGCGGCGGTCTGTTAGCCGACAAAGAGATCGAGCTTGATTTTGACGTGAGCTCTCCCGCTGCCTCGATGATGGAGTTTCCAGGTGCCCCCGGCGGCATGATTGATCTGGGCACCATGCTGCAGAACCTGTCTGGCACCAAGAAGCGCACGCGCAAAACCACCGTGGCCGAAGCCTATGAGCCTTTGGTGACCGAAGAAAGCGACAAGCTGTTGGACAAGGATTCCATCACGCAAGAGGCCTTACTTCTGGCCGAAACCGAAGGCGTGGTCTTTATCGATGAAGTCGATAAAATTTGCGCACGCGCAGAGCGTCAAGGTGCCGATGTCAGCCGCGAAGGCGTGCAGCGCGATCTCTTGCCGCTGATTGAGGGCACGACGGTTTCAACCAAGCACGGCGCTTTGAAGACAGACTTCATTCTGTTCATCGCCTCGGGTGCCTTCCATGTGGCCAAGCCGTCCGATCTATTGCCCGAACTGCAAGGCCGCTTGCCGATCCGGGTTGAGCTGCAGGCCCTGACGCGCGATGATTTCCGCCGCATTCTGACAGAGCCTGAATCCAGCCTCGTGAAGCAATATGTTGGCCTGATGGGCACCGAAGGCGTGACGCTTTCCTTCACCGAAGAGGCCGTCGATGCCATTGCCGATGTGGCCGTGGCGGTAAACACCAGCGTGGAAAATATCGGTGCCCGCCGCTTACACACCGTCCTTGAACGCGTGCTGGACGACATCAGCTTCCACGCCACCGACCGCGGCGGCGAGACCATCGAGATCACGGGCACTTATGTGCGTGAAAAAGTCGATGGCCTCTCGAAGAATGCCGACTTGAGCCGGTTTGTGTTGTAGGTTCAGATTCCAGTGGCCTCGAGACTCTCCGATCATGGCTTTTGACGAATGACCATTGGCGCTTTGCAATAGGGACGAAGCAATGCTGCCTTTGTAGGGCATAGCCATCCGAGCAACTGCATCGTCCTCCTATGGTCCTCCAATAGGTTTCTTCGGAACAATGGTTCATGATGTGAAATGCGGTTTCGCAATTCAACTAAGTTGCGGACTTCATCATAAAGCTTCCGGCGATCGATGATATCTGGGAGATACGGAAAACTAAGTCGCAACTGCCTCGTCCAAATGTCTGGATTATATCTGCGATGCAGCATGCCGGCCCAAAAGCCGAATGAAAGACCTGCCACAATTTGCCCAGTCGTCAATGGTAGGCTTCTAGAATGGATGCGGCTTTTGACTTGACTCAAGTCGTTGACGCGCGGCTGATCCAAAAGGCTTAAGTATTGCCGATTGGCCCACCATTCTTCACCAAACTGAGCTGAAAGCGCATGATTTATCCGGTTTCGTAAACCAACCTCAACAGCTTGCGTGGGAATATAGAAAGTTGCTCCCACTTCGGAATTCCAGAGGTATAATCTCATCGCTCGCTGCTTATCGTGGCCAGAAGCGACCAGGTAGCTTGTTAAGCGATCAGTCGACAGAATGTCGGCAAGCGCTCGATATTGGTTTGGCGTAAGATTTCGTAGATTGATTTCTGCCATTGTTGCGCGTAATAAGCCTCGGTGAGCTAGAGTTCGTCACTGTTCTGCAAACGGCTCTAGACAGATAGATCCCCCGGACAGCCGAAAGGTCCTCCGGGGGTTTCGACTCTCAGCTTCCCAGTTTCATTTCATTTGTTTGACGCGCTCCCTAGGGAATTGCGGGTAAGACTTTCCGGTTGCGCTAAACAAAGCTTGTCTAAACTAACCTTAAGCATATTTTCGATCAAATAAATATCTCAAACATTGGAGCTCTTGCACTCTCAAAAGTGCAAATGAGCGCAACCGCCGAACTCAGCTGGTTTGTGTTGTAGGAAATGGGTGACCCTATTTTGAAGTAATGACCCCTAATCCCCGCCCCAAAGCGCGTGCCATGCGATCTAGGGCGCGTCCAGCGAGACTGGAGCTTGTGGGAAAAGACAGGCCGCCATGGACCAGATCGCCAAAATGCTCCAGCGTGACATCAATGCCTGCTGCGCGAAGACGGTCTGCAAACAAAACGCCATCTGGGCGCACGGGGTCCCAGCCCCCTGTCAGAATATCTGCACCTTTGATTTTGGATAGGTCTTCGGCCAGCAAAGGCGATACGCACGGATCGGTCGCAAGGGCTTGCCACTCTGGACCCAAATAGGAGAGGGCACACAAATCCCGCAAACTGCCTTCTTTCAAATTAGGGCTCGGCAGATTCTCGACCGTCAGCGTCAACCAAGGATAGAGCAAAAGCAGGCGGGCAGTCGGCCTAGCGAGCGCAACCCCTGCGGCCAGATTTCCACCGGCGGAATCCCCGCCTACGGCCAGCGCATCTGGCAAAACATCTAATTCAGCTGCCTCTTCGGCAAGATCATCCCAAATTGCCAAGGCATGATCATAGTCACTTGGAAACAAATGTTGCGGTGCCAGCCGATAACTCACCGACACAACCCGCACGCCCGATTTCAGCGCCAAATGTCGACACAAACTGTCGTAGGTCTCAACACTGTCGGCTAGAAACCCACCGCCGTGAAAGAACAAGAGACCCGGCCCCGGCGGCATGTCGGCCACAGGCTGACAATCGCGCGCCCGACCGCCAGATTGAGTGGAGAGCGTTCCACCAGAGTGATCGCCGTTCGACTAACCAGTCGAACAGCTTCAGCCGCCAATTCTTTAAACCGGGCTTAGGCTTTCCCCGATGGTGACACCTTTATCTACCGCGCAAACTTCTGGAATTTGATCCGGCTTGGGATGATTTCGGTTAGGCCCAGACGGCGCTTCTTGTCTTCTTCATAGGCTTCGAAATTGCCCTCAAACCATTCCACATGGCTGTCGCCTTCATAGGCGAGAATGTGGGTGGCCAAGCGGTCGAGGAACCAGCGGTCGTGGCTGATGACCACGGCGCAGCCGGGCCAAGCTTCCAGCGCATTTTCCAGCGCCGAGAGGGTTTCCACGTCCAAGTCATTGGTCGGCTCGTCCAGCAAGAGGACATTGGCACCCGAACGCAACGTCTTGGCGAGGTGAACGCGGTTACGCTCCCCACCCGACAACAGGCCGACTTTCTTTTGCTGGTCGCCACCTTTGAAATTAAACGTGCCAACATAAGCCCGCGAAGGCACTTCACGGCCGCCGACATCAATGATGTCGAGCCCGCCTGAAATCTCTTCCCAGACGTTTTTATTGTCATCCAAATGGTCGCGGCTTTGATCGACAAAGCCCAGCTTGACGCTTTCGCCAACCGTGATGGAACCGCTGTCTGGCTTTTCTTGACCGGTGATCATCTTAAACAGGGTGGACTTACCGGCCCCGTTGGGACCGATCACACCCACAATGCCGTTCTGCGGCAGTTTGAAGGTGAGGTCCTTAATCAGCATGCGATCGCCATAGCCTTTGGACAGATTGTCAAAGCGGATGACATTGGTGCCAAGACGGGGTCCAGGTGGGATTTGAATGGTGGCAAAGCTCTGCTTTTCGCGCTCAGCCGCATCCGCCATTTCTTCATAGCGGGCCAGACGGGCTTTCGACTTGGCTTGGCGGGCTTTCGGGCTTTGGCGCACCCAGTCCAATTCCTTGGCCATCATCTTAGACTTGGCATCGCTCTCGCGCTCTTCTTGGGCGATCCGCTTGGCCTTTTGTTCGAGCCAGCTGGAATAATTGCCTTCGTAAGGAATGCCCTTGCCGCGGTCGAGTTCCAGCGTCCACTTCGTCACTTGGTCAAGGAAGTAGCGGTCGTGGGTGACGAGGATGACGCAGCCGGGAAATTCTTCCAAATGGTGCTGAAGCCAAGCAACCGATTCTGCGTCCAAATGGTTGGTCGGCTCGTCCAGCATCATCATGTCTGGCTTGGACAGCAACAGGCGGCACAGCGCAACGCGGCGCTTTTCCCCGCCCGACAGCTTGGAAATATCGGCATCATTGTCTGGACAGCGCAAGGCGCCCATCGCCATTTCGATCTTGGCATCAATGTCCCACGCATCGGCCGCATCAATCTGCTCTTGCAGGGCGGTCATTTCTTCCATCAGCTCGTCGGAATAATCTTCCGCCATCTTCATGGAGATCTCGCCATAGCGATCAAACAAGATCTTCTCAGGACATTCGGCAATCACATTTTCCCACACGGACTTGGTGGGGTCTAAGTCTGGCTCCTGTGGCAGATAGCCCATTTTGGTGCCTTGGGCGGGGCGGGCTTCCCCGGTGAAATCCTTATCGATCCCGGCCATAATCTTCAGAAGCGTCGACTTACCCGAGCCATTGACGCCAACCACACCAATCTTCGCATCTGGGTAAAAGGACAACCAGATGTTTTCGAATACTTTCTTGCCGCCTGGATAGGCTTTGGTCAGGCCTTGCATTTGGAAGATATGCTGATGTGCCACGTATGTGTCTTTCTGTCGGTCAAGTGAGGAGTTGGCGGGGCTTTTAGCTGACCCGAAGGCGAAGGGGAAGGGTGCGCCATGCGGGGGACTTGTGCGGTTGCAGACGCATGTCTAACGGAGGGGATACAGGCGGCAACCCAAATCAAAAGGTGGGGTCGATGAAGGTTTTGTTCGACACCAATATTCTGATCGATCACCTGCAAGGCCATCGCGCGGCGACTGAGGCCCTTGCGGCCTATAGTGGTGCGGCCATTTCAGTCATCACATGGGTTGAAGTCATGTCAGGCGTGCCTTCCACGCAGGAAGAGGCCATGCGGCTGTGGCTCGACCGCTTTCACCTGATTGAGGTCGACGCCGACATCGCCGTTTACGCCGCCCTGCTGCGCCACGAACGGCGGCTTGATCTGGCCGACGCCTTGATCGTCGCCACCGCGCAAGCCAGTGGCCGCACCTTGGTGACCCGAGACCGGGCGCTGTGCGAAGATTTGGACGATCCGCCCGTCTTGATCCCTTATGCGTTAGACACCGACCAAGCCTGATCCCAAACATGTCCAAGGTCTGAACACGCTATGGCCATCTTAACGCCAAACTAACCATGTTTGGGTTTAACAAGCCGAGGGGCGATTTTGGAGCCACATTATGTTAGACCGAAAACTTGCTATTCTTTGTGCGGCAGCCCTGGCTTTGGGCACGCCGGCATTTGCGCAAACCACAGGGCCAACACCCGATGACTCCGCCACGTCATCGCGTTCGGCGCCCGCATCCAACAAGACCAATCCAGATGGGTTCACCCAGCAGGAAATCATCGATGCTGCCGGCACCTTCTTTGGCAAAACCTCGGGCAGTGTTGGCCAAGCGGTGGAACGCGTGTTCCAAGATCAGGGCAGCCCAGTTGGCTATATCCGTGGCGACGAATATGCCGCTGCGGTTGGATTTGGCCTGCGTTATGGCCAAGGCACCTTGGTGATGAAAGACGGGCAAGAGCGGCGCGTCTTCTGGCAGGGTCCGTCGATTGGCCTCGATACGGGCGGCAATGCCAGCAAGGTCTTCACCTTGGTCTATAATCTGCAAAACCCAGATGGCATTTATCGCCGCTATCCCGGTGTTGAGGGTGCAGCCTTCTTTGTGGCAGGCATTGCCGTGACCTATCAGCGCGCCGAGGGCGTGACTTTGGCCCCGATGCGCACGGGCCTTGGCTTCCGGGCCGGGGTGAATGCTGGCTATACGGCTTATTCCAAGCGCCGCCGCGCCATTCCCTTCTGATCGCTCACGCAGATTTGAGTGAAAAAGCCTGAATAATCTGATCGACCTGCGCAGCCGTCGGCTGTGCAGCGTCGACAGCCAGCGCGTCTTCGGGTGTCTCTAAAGTCGAAAATTGCGAGGCCAAAATGCTGGGCCCGGCGAAATGGCCTTGGCGGGTTAGAAGGCGGTCATGGGCAAGATCGGTCCCGATCACCAAATGCACCAGATAATCGGGCGACAGGCTGGTTCGATGGATCGCCTTCAAGGCAGAGCACGCCAAAATCGTCGACACCCCAGCCTCGTCAAACACCGGCTTTATCCGCGCCAACCACGCCGCACGATCCGTCTCATCCAAAGTGACGCCAGAGGCGATCTTGGCCTTGGCCTCGGGGGCGTGAAAGTCATCGGCATCGAGGAAACGCCAGTTAAGCCGGGCCGCCAAAGCCGTGCCCAAGGTTGTCTTACCCGCGCCAGAGACGCCCATGATTACCAATTTCGCCATGCCCCGCCTTTAGCGGAACCACCCCCGCCCCAGCAAGTCAGCCGCACAGGGCGAAATGACACCCAAATCAATGATAAGCCAATTGACGCCCGCCCCCATGTCCTCTAAATCCCCGCTTCCGTTGCCCAGATGGCGGAATTGGTAGACGCACTGCTTTCAGGTAGCAGCGCCGCGAGGCGTGGAGGTTCGAGTCCTCTTCTGGGCACCACTTTTCTTTTTAGCTAACTGAGAACGATCGCAGGCATCAAAAGCTCTGCTGATGCGGGCAGTTGCTTTGGTTTGAATTTCGTTGATTTCGATCGCTGGGGCATCGAGCGTATGCAGCGAGAGATCGCCCGTCTACTTTCCTTATTCGTCGTTATCGTGACTGTGGGCAGGCTCTGTCCAGACAAGGCTGGCAGCCGGAAAGGTGAAGACAGCGATGATGCCGCCCCAGAAGAGGGTTTTCCAATGATCGCCATCTGATGGCATCCACCACTTCTGATCATGGGCAAGCTGCATATAGATTAAGGCCGAAATGAGCAGTGCAGCCAAGCCGCTATAAGCGAGCGTGTGGGCTTTGTGGCGAACCTGCCGCTCACGCTCGTCAAGAAGATCGTCATGCGCATGGCTCAACTGATAGGCATAACTGGCTGAAAAAGCAGCCGCGACGAGACCAGCCACAATCATAAGCCCTAGACCGCCTAAGTCCATCCAATCATTAGATGGGGCAAGGCGAAGCATGGCACCGATTGGGTAGAAGGTGAACATAACAAATGTTGCGGCACGGCCGAGCCAGTTAGGCCAAGACCCCGCAGGGCCCCATCCAAATTGAAATGACATTCTCACTCTCCTTTCTGCGCCGCGCGCAACGTTTCTGAAAGAGGCGGGAATGGCGTGAGCGAGAAAATCTGCTCAACAGGCAGCTTGAAAAACGTTGCCAGTCTCAAGGCTAGTTCAATGCTTGGACTGTATTCCCCACGCTCCAAATAACCAATCGTCTGGAAAGTCACACCGACTGCGCTTGCAAGATCTTGGCGACTAAGACCTTGCGCCACTCGCAACACGCTAACCCGATTATGAACTTCGCTCTTTTCTTGCCGTTTGCGCATAAGGCCCCTGTACCAATGAACGGTTTCAGATCCCGCACCTTTGTTGACAGAATGTAGTGCATATCATACATTCCGTCAAGGTTGGATTGTTTTAGAGGAATTTATAATGTCAGAATCCACAGCCCCCTCAAAGAAGCCTTGGCATCGCTGGGCAGTTGGCGCAGTTTTATTGGCCCAAGCATTATTTGAGCTTACCAACATTGCCGCAGCTTTTGCGATTGGATCGGGCCGGACACCGGCACCGGTTGACATGGCGCAAGAAGCTGTAAGGTATTACGCCGCCCTAGCAGATTGGGAGCACATTGTTGGCCTCATCTATTCGGTCTTACTTGGCGTCACTGCGATCGGGGTGTTCATGTGGGCAGGATGGACCCGCATTGTCTTCCTGGGGAGAGCGATAATCCATATCGCTTACTTTAGCTTTCATTTGGCAACATCAACCTATGTGCCCACATTCGGCATCACTGGCTTTGCTATCTTTACTGGCGTGCTGGGTCTGACGGGCTTGTATGTGTTGTTATTGGTTGGCCGGAAAAGGATGGGCCAGCTTCCAGCTGACTGACCTCAAATTCCACATCCCTCATATCTGCATGCCACCGAATGATTGCTCTACCCAACAATGTGGATGAACCTGTGTCATTCATTGGCTTGCCTCGATTGGAAGATCGGCATTCGCGCTAATCTCCTATCGGGCCTCCTGACGAACCAAATCTTTTCAGACAGGGCAGCAAAACAAGGGGCAGGCTTTTGCGGACTGATTAAGCAAGAGGTGCCCCCCGTTGCGCATAAATCATAAAGCCATGATGGTCGCCGTGGTTGGTGGGTTCTAAGATGAAGTGGGGGCAGTTGGCGTCTGTGAGCCGGGCGAGGACTTGGTTGAGGTCATAGTCATACATGGTGATTTGCCCGAGATCGCGGCTGGGCATCAGGTTGTTTCGAAGTGCGCGAAGCCATTTGCGCACTGGGCCTGCGGTGTCTGGCGGAAAGCGTGTTGGATCGCGATGGGTTGTAACCTGTAGCGAGAGAAAGCCGCCCGGCCTTAGGCTAGAGACTAAATCTGCGATCAGGTCGAGGCCCTTCGCCGGGGGAATATGTTGCAGGACAATGTAGGAATTGATCCAGTCAAACGGGCCAAATTCAGCGGCGGCCTGGGGCGTTGGCACAAGCTTTACCCGGGCAAGGCCCAGTTCATCCACATGGGCTTGGCAGATGGCCCGCATCGAGTCAGCAATGTCTACGCCCACGGCCCGGTTCGCGCGTTGCGCCATCGGCACCAATAAGCGGCCAACACCGGCCCCAAAATCTAAACAAGCGTCAAAATGATCGGGCGCAGAAAAATAGCGTTTCAGGGCCGCATGGAACCTATCCACATCGAACAGGCCACTGTCATAAAACGCCTGTCGACCCAAAGCATCCATCGTGCCGGCCCGATAGCGCTCGTCCGTTATCACGGCCCAATAGGGGTCCACCTTGCCTAATTGGTTCCAGTCGGAGTCGGTATCGCGTTTGCTTTGCATGAATTTCAAACGGTCTCCACACGCCCGCACGGGCTCTCCGCATTCGCCCCTTATGCGCGAACTTGGCCCGTTCCAAAAGAGGGCGGCCGACCGGCACCTGTAATCAACCCCCAACACCTTTTGCGGTGCCGCGCAAAAAGGCTTAGAGAGGGTCACAACCCTGTCGTAGCCGTTTGTTCGGTGCGCCAGAACCTGCAGTGAAAGACCACAAGAGGCTTAAGACGTGACGATTCATTCTTACGAGGGCGATTTACCAGATGGCCTAGATTTAGGCCCCGTTGTGGCTGTTGATACAGAAACCCTTGGCCTGTCCCTGGTGCGCGATGCCTTATGCGTGGTGCAATTAAGCTCTGGCGACGGCAATGCCCATATCGTCCGCCTTAATCGGCCAAGCTATGACTGCCCGAATTTAAAAGCGCTGCTGGCTAATCCCAAGGTGGAAAAATTGTTTCACTTTGCGCGCTTTGATGTCGCCATGTGCAAGCACTATCTGGGCGTCAAGATAAGCCCCATTTTCTGTACAAAGATCGCCTCCAAACTGGTCCGTACCTATACAGACCGCCACGGCCTGAAGGATTTGGTCAAGGAATTGGTGGGCGTTGAACTCAATAAGCAGCAGCAAAGCTCTGACTGGGGGGCTGCGCAGTTAAGTGAGGCGCAACTGGCTTATGCGGCCTCCGACGTTTTGTATCTGCATGCGGCCAAAACGCGCTTGGTGGAAATGTTGACCCGTGAAAACCGCTTGGAAATTGCCCAAGCTTGCTTCGATTTCTTGCCCGTCCGCGCCGATTTGGACTTGATGGGCTGGTCTGAGTCAGACATCTTTTCCCACGCATGACCAGCATCGACGCACAAACATTACAGCCTGCTAGGCGACGCCTGACCCCGAATGATGCGCGCTTGCGCACCCTTCGTGTGAAGACCACGCGCTCGATTTTTTTGGCAGGCGCTGCTTTATCAACCCTATTGTTGATTGGCAGCGTGATTGTGCGCGGCGTGCAAGGTGCCGCCATTGATACAAGCAAGCTTGTCCAAGGCGATCAATTTGTGATGGAATCTCCTGAATTTATTGGCAATACGCGCGAAGGCAAACGCCTTAAAGTAACCGGGGCGCGGGCGACGCGCAGTGTTTCAGACGCTGCTGGGGCGGTGCGTCTGGAGAAGCCGAAACTCGAGACCGCTGACGGCAGCGTCGCGACAGCCGATGAAGGCATATGGTCGCAAGACGCCCAAACCTTGTCTCTCAAAGGCAATGTTGTGTTTTCGCGCAAGGCAGGTGAGCGGGCAACCGGCGTTTCGGCCATGTGGACATCTGACCCATCCGTCCTGACAGTGGAGGGCGGCACCCAAATCACGTTGCCCAGTGGCGAAACGGCGACTGCCCAATCGTTACAATGGGACGAAGCCAAGGGGGCTGTGGCACTTCTGGGCAATGCCCGCGTGACCTTCAAAGATGGCGAAGCAACTTCAGATCAGGCTTATTTCGATAAGGAATCCCGCACCCTAACCGGCACGGGTTCAATCCGCATTCGCTCAGAGCTAGGCACAGGGGCCGCAGACCGCTATGTATATAATACCGCAAGTAAGAGGCTGCAGCTGACAGGGAATGTCATCGCGCAACTGAGGTGATAATTTCAACGCTAGGCAGGTGTGTCTGGTGGCTAGATGTGACGAATCTCTATCAATGGACTTGATATGACCCAGTTAAAGAAGTTTGCCGCTCCCGGTTTTCTCATGCTGCTAGGCTTAGGCCTTGTCGGCGGCACGGCTTTGGCGCAGGCGACCAGCGGCAATGGCCCGATTGAAGTATCGGCCAATGATCTGGTCTATGATCCCGCGGCCGGGGTTAGCACCTTGGTTGGCAATGCCTCTGTAGCGCAAGATGGGGCGGTTTTGCGGGCTCCGCGCATCCGCGTCACCTATCTGAAGGGTGCCAATGGGGCCAACGGCGATATCGACAAAGTCTATACCGAGGGGGAAACATTTTATGTCACCCCAACCGAAAAGATTCGCGGGGATCGGGCGATCTTTGATGCCCCCGCCAATACGGTGCAGTTTTTCGGCAATGTGGTCGCCGTTCAAGGCCAAAGCGTGCTGAAAGGCTCAATGCTGACCCTGAATACCAAGACCCGCGCCTCGACCATGCGGGGTATGGACGGGCGCGTTCGGGCCGTTATTTTCCCGAATGACAGCCAAACAGCAAAAGGCGGTTCAGCCCGCAAATGACGCCGCAAGCTGCCAGCGCTAGATCTCCTGAAGAAATGGGCTTGATCGCGAACGACCTTGGCAAGGCCTATAAGGGTCGCCAAGTGGTCAATGGCGTTTCGCTAAGCCTAAAGCGGGGTGAGGTGTTGGGGCTGTTGGGGCCCAATGGCGCGGGCAAAACAACCTGCTTCTACATGGTGATGGGCCTGATCCAGCCAGACTTTGGTGACATCTCGATTGACGGCCAAGATGTTACGCTTTTGCCCATGTATGTGCGGGCGCGCTTGGGCCTTGGCTATTTGCCGCAGGAACCTTCGATCTTTCGCGGCATGAGCGTGGAAGACAATGTGCTGGCCGTATTGGAAACGATTGAACCCGATCCATCGATTCGCGAGGCGCGCGCCACCGAACTTTTGACCGAATTGCGAATCGATCGCTTGCGCAAACAGCGCGCAACCTCGCTCTCCGGCGGGGAACGGCGGCGCTTGGAAATCGCCCGCGCGCTTGCAACCGACCCTTCTTTCATTCTTTTGGACGAGCCATTTGCCGGGATTGACCCGCTGGCCATCGCCGACATCCGTGATTTGATTGGATTTTTAAAGCAACGTGGCATTGGTGTGCTAATCACTGATCATAATGTCAGAGATACACTGAATATTATTGATCGTGCGACTATCATATTTGACGGCGAGGTTCTCTTCGAGGGTTCGCCAGACGAAGTGTTACACCAGCCCGACGTCCGCCGTGTTTATCTTGGAGCGGATTTTAAGGCCTAACGGGGACGAGTAGAATGGCTATCGCACCGCGCATGGAGCTTCGACAGGGCCAAGGCCTTGTTATGACGCCCCAATTGCAGCAAGCGATCAAGCTGTTGCAAATGTCCACCGTTGAACTGGCCGTCTATGTTGAGCAAGAATTAGAGCGCAATCCCGTGCTTGAGCGCGTGGATGACGTGGACGATTACGGCATCGAAGATGTGCCAGATATTGACCCGCGCGAAGCAGGCCCAGCCAGCGACGGTCCACAAGAATTATGCGCCAATGGCGAAGGGCCAGACCCCCATGCGGAATCCGCCCTCGATGCAAGCTATGAAGACGTACACAACGATGCCGATATGCCGGCAAGCGAGGCCATCGGCTCGACCGTGGATTGGAGCAAGGCGGGCGAAGGTCGCGGCGGCTTTGAAGATTTAGACGACTTTGAGAGCCGCCTGACCCAAACGGTCTCGCTGCGCGATCATTTGGAAAGCCAAGCTGTCTTGGCATTTTCTTCCCCGGTCGACCGGATGGTTGCTAGCTATTTGATCGACCATGTCGACGACGCCGGCTATTTGCGCGCCGACATGAGCGAAGTGGCCGAACGTCTGGGCATTGACCACGAAGCGCTAGAGCTTGTGGTGCAGACTTTGCAGACTTTTGATCCCACCGGCGTGTGCGCGCGCAGCGTGGAAGAATGCTTGGCCGCGCAGCTGAAAGAGCGCGAC
>NZ_JADCBK010000044.1 GCF_020253525.1 Aquidulcibacter sp. | reverse complement strand
TATAGCCGATCTTCTTCAAAAGGTCAGCTAGAGGTGCCTGTACCACGTGCCGCTGTAAACAACGGCACAGCCCGCCCGTACTGCTTGAAGCACGTGCCGACTTTCTAATCTTCTGCCGGCAGAGAGAAAGCCTCTCCCCCGACGATAGATGCCCCAGCAGAGCTGGTCTCGTCGGCGCGCAGCGCACGGCGCTCACCAACCAGACGCTTCAGCCGCTCAAAGGCTGCTTCATCGCCACTGCCCGCCGCCGAAACGGCTTCGGCTGCGTCCGACGCCAGAGCCCGATGGGTCTCCAAACGTTGAAGCGCGATCAGCCAAGCGCGCTTGGCTTCCTCCACACTCAGCTCTGGCCGAGCATGGGGGTTAACCGGCGACCGGCGCGCCTCATCCAATACGCGCACAGCTTCGCTTTGACCTAATTGGTTCAGATGGAGACGAACGCTCTCAAAATCAATAGTGGTTCCCGCATGATGTAAGTCTAAAAGGCCGTGGCGCAGTAAATTCAGGCCTGGATGGTCCAAAACTAGACCTGCAAACGCCTCTTCATGGCCATCCAATAGCTCGGGCCGCAAGAGGGGCGCGACAACAATGTCCAACAAGGTCCGTTTCGGGCGGACGTTCCCCGCTTTGATTTTCAAGCGTAATTCGGCCGTTGCGCTGCCAATGGGGCCAGTGTCTCCCCCCTTCCCGCGCGCTTTGGGCACAAAGGCTGGCCGCGCTGCGGGCGCAAACAGCGCATCGAGATTACGGCGCATATCCTCATTAAGTTCGCGCTGTAAATCCGGGTCGGTGACTTGGCCTGTGAGCTGGCGTAGGCGCTTGCGCAGGCCGGCGCGGGCTTCGGCGGTGACCAAGGGCTCGCGCTCTTGCTCGCGCTGAAACAAAAAGCTGCCGAGGGCCAAGGCGGACTCTAGGACAGCTTCGATACCCGCAGCACCCTTGGCCTTGATCATATCGTCAGGGTCTTGGCCTTCCGGCAAAAAGCCAAAGGCCAAGGTCTTATCGGCTGATACCAAGGGCAAAGCCCGATCGAGCGCGCGCTCAGCCGCTTTTAGGCCTGCCTTATCGCCATCAAAGCACAGGATCGGTCGCTTTGAGGCTTTCCAGACCAAGCCCAATTGGTCTTCGGTTAAAGCGGTACCTAGAGGGGCGACGGCGGCAAAGCCTGCCTTTTCCAGCGCAATCACATCCATATAGCCTTCGGCGACCAAAATAGGCTTATCCTTGGCGGCGGCGCGTGCTTGGGCATAGCGGTAAAGGTTACGGCTTTTGTTGAACACGGGGCTGTCGGGGCCATTGAGATATTTGGGCTGACCATCGGGGTCGAGGGTGCGGGCACCAAATGACACCGTGCGGTCGCGCGTATCGGCGATGGTGAACATCACCCGGCCACGGTAAAAATCGAAAGGTGCCCCGCCATCATCAGGCATCTTTACCAGGCCCGCCTCGACAAGATCAGCCACTTGATGGCCGCCTTGCGTCAGCCGATCCTTCAGCCACGTGCGGCTATTTGGGGCAAAGCCCAGGCCAAAGCGGTCCCAATCGGCTTCATTCAAGCCGCGCTTGGCGAGATAAGCGCGCGCCTTTGCGCCTTCGGGGCTGCGCAGCGCTTGGGCGAAGGCGGCACGCGCAGCATCCAGTGCCGCGGTCAGGCGCTTGGCCTGATCGTCTTTGGTAATGGCCTCTGGGTCGCGGGCGGGCAGCGGAATGCCAAGGTCTCGGGCTAAACGCTCAACCGCTTCTGGAAAGGGTACATTCTCGGTCGCCATGATGAAGTCGATGGCATTGCCGTGCTGGCCACAACCAAAGCAATGATAGGTGCCCTTAGAATCCACCGCATGGAAACTGGGTGTGGCTTCATTATGAAAGGGGCAGCAGGCCCACATATCGCCGCGCGACAGATTGGATTTGCGCTTATCCCAAGTGACCTTGCGGCCGACCACATCCAAAATGGAGGCGCGCGTCAGCACTTCGTCAAGAAAGGGGCGGTCAAAGCGGGACATCAGGTTAGACAATGGGGCTTCCAACCCGAATCAGCAAGCCCGTGCCCCAGCCCAGTCACCGGGGTTTGAAGTCCGGCCCCTATTTCGCACTTGAACTGAATTTTGACCGTCGGTAGAGACACAGGAAGTTTCAATTTCCACCCTCCCCCATTTAGGTGTCCACATATGAAAACTTCTGTCCGCTTGATCGCCCCAGCGCTTCTTACTGCCTTGGTGGCCACGCCCAGCTTTGCCAGCGAATTACACGGGACGCGCTGGTTGACCGCCAATGGCAGCGGCATCATCCGGCTGGAGCCTTGTGGTACCAAGACTTGTGGTCGCATTGTTGGCCCGGGTCCTAAAGCGGACAAAAACGCCCCAACGACTGACACCAAAAATCCCGATCCCAAATTGCGGTCTCGCCCCATTGTTGGCATGGCGATCTTGACGGGCTTTACCGCCCAACCCGATGGCAAATTCACCGGGGGCCAGATTTATGACCCGACCGAGGGCAAGCTCTATCGCAGCGAGTTCCGATT
>NZ_JADCBK010000043.1 GCF_020253525.1 Aquidulcibacter sp. | reverse complement strand
CGTTAATCTGGCCCACTTAATTGGCGTAGATCCTGCGCCCCGGCCCCTCTTTATGGTGCACCCTCGCAAGACTTTTCTTGGCGGGGCTAAAGGTGATTCTTTTCCAACCGCAGTTGAGGGTTTCCCCTGACCCAATAAAACTCTAGGTCTGGACCTATGGTTGGACTGATTGATCGCGATAGCCGGGTGTGGGCCGTTTTGGGCCCAACCAATACGGGTAAGACCCATTTGGCGGTGGAGCGTATGCTGGGCCATCCCACGGGTATGATTGGCCTGCCGCTGCGCCTTCTGGCGCGCGAAGTCTATGACCGCATCGTCAAGCAAAAGGGGGTCGGCCATGTGGCGCTGGTGACGGGGGAGGAGCGGATTGTTCCTGCTTCTGCCCGCTATTTTGTCGCCACCGTAGAGGCCATGCCGCTTGACCGGCCGTTTTCCTTTATTGCCATTGATGAAATCCAACTTTGTGCCGACCCCGATCGCGGGCATATTTTTACAGATCGTCTGCTGCGGGCACGCGGCCAAGCCGAGACGATGTTCTTAGGCTCTGACACCATGCGGCCCATGATCCGCGCTATGATCCCGGGCATTGAGATCGAACGGCGCGAGCGGCTCTCGACCTTAAGCTATACCGGCGTCAAAAAGATCACCAAGCTGGCCCGGCGCAGCGCCATTGTCGCCTTCAGCCAAGAAGAGGTCTATGCCATCGCCGAATTGATCCGTCGCCATAAGGGCGGTGCGGCGGTCGTCATGGGGGCCTTGAGCCCGCGCACCCGAAATGCGCAGGTTGCCCTGTATCAATCTGGCGAAGTTGATTTTCTGGTGGCCACCGACGCAATCGGGATGGGCCTCAATATGGATGTTGACCATGTGGCCTTTGCCAGCCTGTCTAAATTTGATGGCAGGCGGCATAGGCCGCTTCGAGCCGATGAAATTGCCCAGATTGCCGGACGGGCCGGCCGCTTTCGCACCGATGGCACCTTTGGTGAAACCGCAGACTGCCCTGATCTCGACACCGAGACCATCGAGCGGATTGAAGGGCATCAGTTTGAGCCGGTTGATGCGCTGGAATGGCGGACATCAGATCTCGATTATCGGTCCTGCCAAGCCTTGATCGCCTCGCTAGAGGCACCCTCGCCACATCCCTCGCTGAAACGCTCCCGCGGGGCCATCGATGAAGAGGCGTTTCGCCGCTTGGCGATCTTGGAGTGGGTTCAGCCGTTCACGCGCTCCTCTGTCGGCGTGCGCCGCTTATGGGATGTCTGCCAGCTACCCGATTTTCGCAAAGCACCCCAAGATGAGCATGTTCATCTGATTGAAGGATTGGCCGAACACCTGCTTAAGCCTAAAGGCGTGATCCCATCAGACTGGTTCGCGCGTCGGGTAAATGAGCTCGACAGGACCGATGGTGATATAGAACAATTGCAACAAAGATTGGCAGCAATCCGCACCTGGACCTATGTCGCCAATCGTTCTGACTGGGTTGATGAAAATAGACACTGGCAAGGCCAGACTCGGGTGATAGAAGACCGACTATCTGATACACTCCACGAGCGCTTAATGCAGCGCTTCATTGATAAGCGTACCTCCGCCCTGTTGAAGGGCCTCAAACGGGAAAATGCCATGGAAGTTGACGTGAAAGAAACCGGCGAAGTGACTGTGGAGGGCCATGCGATTGGCCGCCTCGTCGGTTTGCGCTTTCAGGCAGATCCAGACGCCACTGGGTTGGAAGAGCGTGCCGTCAAGAATGCGGCGTTCCAAGCCTTGCGGCCGGAACTTACCCGTCGACTTGAGGCGATTGCCACAGGTGGCATCAACGACTTTGTCCTGTCGGATTTGGGTGTCATCATCTGGCGGGGCGATGAGATCGCCAAGCTGATGGGCCGCCAGCCCTTGTTGAAGCCAAAGGCTGTGATGCTGGGCGGCGAATTGGGTCCTGAAGATGTGTTGAAGCGCGCGCAAGAGCGGCTCGACAATTGGTTGCTGGAAATTGTGACCCGGGATCTGGGCCCCCTAAAGGCTTTGGCGGAAGCTGCGGAAGGCGAAAGCCTGAAGGGCCTTGCCCGTGGGGTGGCGTATCGGGTTGCTGAAGCCGGTGGCGTCATGGACCGGGCAGAGCTTGATGCCGATATCAAGCAATTGTCGCAAGAAGATCGCAAGGCGCTGCGCGCGGTGGGCTTACGCTTTGGTCGCGCCAATATTTATGCCCCAGCGCTTCTAAAGCCACGGCCTGCCCGCCTGCATGCTTTGCTTGCCTTCTTTGCTGCGGGTGGAGATCCCGCAGTCAGCGCGCCCTTCTTGCCGCCTTTGGGCGTGACGAGCTTTACCTTGACAGGTCCAGTTGAGCCTAAGCCCTTAGCCGCGGCAGGCTTCCGCGCCTTTGGCCAACGTGCCGTGCGGCTTGATATTGTCGACCGGATTGCCGACGCTTTGTTTGAAGCGGCAGAAGCGGCCAAGGGGCCTTGCCAGTTCCCGCCGGTCATTGTGTCGCTGCTCGGGGCGTCGAATGAAGACGCCGAAGCCGTGGTTGAGGCGCTTGGCTGGGAGAAGTTTGAGACGACCCGGCCCGTAAAGCTGCCTGAACCTGTCGCTGTTGAACCCGTTACCGATGCGGCGAGCGAGGCGGAAGTCAATGAGGGCGGTGCGCCGGATGGTGAGCCTAGCCCAGAGGCCGCGCCAGAAGCTGAAGCTGCGCCAGTGGTTGAGGCTGCAGCTGAAGCGGCCGAACTTCTTGAGGCAGGAACCACGTCAGAGCCTGCAGCGATGGAGACCGTCACTTTGTGGCGGCGGAAGCGCACAAAGCCACCCCGCACCGATCAGCGCCCGTTTAAGCGCGGCAATCCCAATCGGGCCCCGAACCCCCGTCCACAAGGCCAAGCGTCGGGCGAGGGCACACCCCGCGAACCCCGTCCACCCCGCCCCGAGGGCCAACGGCCCGCGCAGGGTGAGCGTCGCGATGGCAATCGTCCACCCCGTGAAGGCGGGTTTAAGCGCCCTGAAGGCGGTCGTCCGCCGCATCGCGGGCCAGAGGGTCGCAGCTTTGCCGCCGCCCCGCCGCGCCCAAGCACGGGCGGTGGTGCTGTTGATCCAACCAATCCATTTGCCGTTTTGGCAGCCCTTAAGCTGACCGCCGAACCGGCAAAGCCAGCCAAAGGCGGGCAGTCGTCGAAGAAGCATAAGGGCAAGAAACCCCACAAGGGCGATGGCAGCACGCCTGCGCCCACGGTGGAGCCACAAGCTGAATGAGCGAGGAGGCCGATCGCGCCCGGCTGGACGTTTGGCTGTGGCGCGCCCGCTTTTTTAAGACCCGCAGCTCGGCGACGGAATTCATCTCCCGCAAAGGGGTGCGTCTGGCGCGGGGCGGCTTGGCCGTCCGCAAGATTGACAAGCCCGGCTATACCATCGCGCCGGGCGATGTTTTGGCCTTTGCCATTGCAGGCCACCCCTACCATGTAGAAATTCTTGCTCTAGGTGTGAGGCGAGGGCCTGCATCCGAGGCCGTTCTGCTCTATAATACCGCAATCAGCCGGGACGAGGTTGACCTTTCGGGTCAGCGCGGTCACATCGGCGCCGAAAAACTACTAAGGAGCCCCCGCTAGGACCATGACCTATATCGTGACTGACGCCTGCGTGAAGTGCAAATATATGGATTGTATCGAAGTTTGCCCGGTAGATTGTTTCTACGAAGGCGAAAACTTTCTGGTGATCCACCCCGACGAATGTATTGATTGCGGCGTCTGCGAGCCTGAATGCCCGGTGGATGCGATCAAGCCCGACACCGAAGATGAGCCCGACGGCAAGTGGCTGAAGATCAATTCCGACTATGCCAAGATTTGGCCGAACATCACGGTTAAGGGCGAGCCGCCTGCAGACCGTGATGACTTTGCCAAAGAAGAGGGCAAGTTTGAGAAATATTTCTCGCCCAATCCCGGCGAAGGCAATTAAGCTATAAGCTTGGCGCGCTTAGCGCGTGCCCACAAGAAGGTCGCGAGGCCTTTGGAGTTAGTCTGATGAGTTGGTCCAAAACCTATGACGGCGCAGAGCCGATGCGCGTCAATAAATGGATGGGCCAGACCGGGGTCTGCTCGCGCCGTGAAGCCGAAGCCTTAATTGACGCGGGCTTGGTCTCCATCGACGGCGAAACCGTCGCCGACATGGGGCGCAAGATCCAGCCCGGTCAAACCTTGACCATTGCCGAAGCTGGCAAATCCCAACTCGACAATCGCTTCTCCATCGTCATCAATAAGCCGCCCGGCATTGTCTCGGCCCATCCTGAACCGGGGCAAGTCCCGGCGATTCGCTTGCTGACGCGCGAAAATCTGATCGGAACCTCCGACATCATTCCAGATGAGGAGATGAGCCTAGCCCCAGTGGGCCGCTTGGATATGGACTCACGCGGGCTCTTGGTTCTTTCTGAAGATGGCGTCTTGGCCAAAGCCTTGATCGGCCCACAATCGGGCCTTGAGAAAGAATATTTGGTGGCGATTGAAGGCATTATCACCGAGTGGGCCTTGGAAAAGCTGCGCTATGGCTTGGTGCTCGATGGCCGCGAATTGAAGCCCGCGGTGGTGGAAGTCATTGGGCGCTATCGCTTGCGCTTCATTCTGACCGAAGGCCGCAATCGGCAAATCCGGCGCATGTGCGAGGCGGTGGGCCTGTATGTGGTCGATCTGTGCCGTATTCGCATTGGCAGCTTGACCTTAGGTGACTTGCCTGAAGGCAAGTGGCGTTTATTGACGCCAGCCGAACGTCAGGCCCTGATTGGCGGCGCACAGCCTGTCGCAGCAAGTTAGATGTGCGGTAACGTCCGAGGCTGTCGCATCCTGCGCGCTTCACTTTCTGAATTATTTATGATATATGAACGGGGCTGGTGCAGTCCTGCACAGCATTCTCTGGTGGACCCCAGCCTTACGAAGCAAATTGGCTCAACATCGTAACGATCTTTTTTAGGAAAGCGCGTGGCGGTGCAAGTAGCTTTTTGTCTCTGACGGGCTGGCATGGTGCGAGGGTGAGTTCGCGATGAGCGACGTTAAGAAGACAACATTCCAAATTGGTGACTTTGTGGTTTATCCAGCGCATGGCGTTGGTCGGATCACCGGGATCGAATCCCAAACAGTAGCAGGCATGAGCCTGGAAGTTTTCGTCATTGCGTTTGATCAAGACAAAATGACTTTGCGCGTTCCCACATCAAAAGTGAAAACCGGCGGCCTGCGGGCTTTGTCTGGCCCTTCCATTATGGACGATGCCTTGAAGACTTTGACGGGCCGTGCCCGCATCAAGCGCGCCATGTGGAGCCGTCGTGCCCAAGAGTATGAAGCGAAGATCAATTCGGGCGACTTGATTTCAATCGCCGAAGTGGTGCGCGACCTGCATCGGGCCACCGACCAGCCAGAGCAATCCTATTCCGAGCGGCAATTGTATGAGTCCGCCCTCGACCGCATGGCTCGTGAAGTGGCTGCGATCGAAAGCGTCAACCGCGAAGAAGCCATCAAGAAATTGACGGGCACTTTGGCCACTCGCGCCGCATAAACCCGTTTCTTCATCGAAGAACAAAGGATCCCGGTTGGCCCCGCCAGCCGGGATTTTTTGTGGCCTTTGCGCTTCAGCCGTTTTCCGATGATGTGGCCCGGTCCAAGGGCCTGCTTTTCTTCTCGACCCATTTTGGTGGAACCGAGGGGGCACCAAAGTGCTTCTAAGAATGCTGCAACACCCCTTCACCGGCTTCGCCGGAGCTTCCCCATGAATGGGGAAGCGGCAAGCGGAAGCAATGGGGACTCGCCGCTTCCCCGTTTACGGGGAAGCTGTCCCGAAGGGACTGAAGGGGTACACCCACGATGTCATCCCCGCCGGAACGAAGTGGAGAGCGGGGACTTCAGGGGATTTTGCGAAACAAGGTCTGGGACTCGGCTAGCGCCGTCTGGGATGACGATTTGGGTGCCTGAGGCATCCCTTCACCCCCAATCTATCCACCCCCACCGCAGTCGCGGGTAGGATCAGCCCAAGGTCGCGTGTTCAGCGTGCCGATACCAGCCACCCTACTTTCATGCGGGCTACTTCTTGATCGCTTTCATTGCTCAGCGTCACATCGACTTGAAACCGGACTTTGCCGTCGGCTGCCAGACGGGCTACCAGATCGGGGCCTGGTTCGCTGGTTTTTGCTTTCGCGGTGATCGTGCCCTTGGCGATTTTGACATAGTCAATCGCGGCATCGGTGGCGATGGGGCGAACTTGCAGCAAGTGCTCGACAAATGCCCCACTCATGGCAGCCCCCGATGCGGCTTCGCCCAAGGTGAACAAGGCCCCCGCATGCAGGCTCGCGATATGATTATTGACTTCTGGACGTTGTTCAAGGCTGGCGGTGGCCTCACCCGCGCCAATGTCGAGAAGCGTGACCCCTGTTGTGTCGGCAAAGGGTACCGCTCCGGCCAAATGGTTCTTGATCATGTCATACATAGCTTGCTCTCCATAATGTATCCAATGGATACATTTCAGGCCTATCGGCTGTCAAGGCGGTTGTCAGGCGCGCTTGCTGGCTTAAAGATGGGCTGACCATGCCCAAGTCCGACTCAGATCAGCCCTATCACCACGGTGCCTTGAAAGAAGCCGCCCTTACGGCCGTGGTGGCACGTCTGCGTCGGGGTGAGGATGAATTGCCAACCGTGCGGGAACTGGCAGGCGAAATTGGCGTGAGCCATCGCGCCCTTTATCGCTATTTCGCCGATAAGGATGCGCTGAAACAGGCGGTGGCGGGTGAAGGATTTGCGCTATTGGCAGAGCGCCTTCCGAGCGGGTCTGACCTCAATGCGCTGTCGCTCATTGATGGCTTTTTGAGCTTTGCTTTTGACGAGACCAGCCTCTACCGGCTGATGTTTTCCCTGCGAGCGGCCGCTTTATTGGCCGAACCCGTTCCGGGCCAACAGGTTCGCCGGGTCATCGCCCTGGCCATGCAAGCCTTTGAGGATGGGGCAGGGGAGGAGGCAGTACGCAATCGCGTCTTCTCGGCCTGGGGGCTGGCGCATGGCCTGTTTGACCTGTGGCGTGCTGGTGCCTTGCGTGCCGCGACGCCCGAATTGGCCCATGAATTTATTCGTACCCGTATCTTGGAAAGTGGTTTGGTGGCTTGAGGCGGTACCCCCACGATGTCATCCCCGCCGAAGCGTGAGCTGCGAGCGGGAATCTTCGTGGGACTTTGCGGCACAAGTTCCCCGATTGGCTGCGCCATCGGGGACGACAGAGGGCAAAGCTCCTTTTCCGCTTGCATTATGATCACAAAGTGATATCATATTGATACTGAGAAAAGGAGTTTGAGATGTCTCGGACCGAAATTAACCGCACGGAAGAGCGTCCAACATTGTCGATGCCGGGCGTGCCTATGTTTCTTGCCTTTGTGCTGGCAATCATTGTGTCTGTTTATCTAATCGTAGCTGGCGGCGAAGATGCGAACTTTGCCCTCGCCTCGATTCTGATTGGCCTGAGCGCCTTTGGCATTTGTGGCTTTTATTCCATCCAGCCCAATGAAGCTGTGGCGATTTTGCTGTTTGGTGCCTATCGGGGCACAGATCGCGCGACGGGCTTGCGCTGGGTATGGCCCTGGTTGACGCGCAAGAAAATCTCCATGCGCGTCCGTAACGTCACGTCCGACAAGCTGAAGGTGAATGACAAGGACGGCAATCCGATTGAAATCGCCGCCAATGTGGTCTGGCGTGTGCAAGATTCCGCGCAAGCCCTGTTTGACGTCGATGATTATGAACGCTTTAGCCGGATCGAGATTGATACCGCGCTGCGCGATATTGCTGCCCATTATTCGTACGATCATGCCGCGGAGGGGGAGTTGACCCTGCGTGGCCATGCCGAAGATGTTGCCGCCCTATTGGGAGAGCGCTTGAACCAGCGCTTGGCGGTTGGCGGTATGCGGGTGGATGAAGCCCGTATCTCGCATTTGGCCTATGCAACCGAAATTGCAGGGGCGATGTTGAAGCGCCAGCAGGCGCAAGCCATTCTGGCGGCGCGCCAATTGATCGTGATGGGAGCTGTCGGCATGGTGGAAAGTGCGCTTGAGCAATTGTCAGCCCGTGGCGTTGTGACCTTGGATGAGGAACGCAAAGCCCAGATGGTCTCAAACCTCTTGGTCGTGTTGTGTGCCGACCGCGAGGCCCAGCCCGTCGTCAATGCCGGCACGCTCTATTAGGGCAGGGTGAGACATGGCCGCCAAGCCCCGTAAGCCGTTTCTATTGCGCATCAGCCCGCAGGTGTTGAGTGCGGTAGAGCGGCTGGCGGCTGCCGAGTTTCGCTCGGCCAATGTGCAAGTAGAAGTGCTGCTGCGCGAGGCTTTGTCCAAGCGCGGCATCGCCATTAAAGCCGACGATCCGCCAGAGGAAGAGACCTAGTTCACCACTTTTTTATAAAAATGACGTAGGCGTCACTTTACGACGGTACGAAATTTTGTTAGATAGGCTTATGACAGAAACGCTCCTCTCCCGTATCGGCTACGACTTTGGTGCAGCAGCACGTGGCATCAGCCGCTTGTTGAACAATAAAGAAGACACCAAGGCCGTTTTTGAAATCATGCGTGCCCTTTCAGGCCGCTCGATTCCCAATGGCTATATGCGCCTGCTGCGCTCGCAAGAAGGCGGTCGTATCGCCTATGACCGGGTAGAGTTGCAGCCCATTTTGGATGACCATGAGACGTTGGCCAAGCTGCCTGAAGGCAGCGTAGGCCGGGCCTATCTGGCCTTTGTGCAAGGTCGCAAGATCTCTGCTGAAGGCCTTGCAGAAGAAAGCCGCGCGACGGGCGATGAGATCGACTCGCTTCATCCCTATGCGTGGTATGGTCGGCGGATGCGCGATGTCCATGACCTCTGGCACGTGCTGAGTGGCTATCAGACAGACGCGTTGGGCGAAGCCTGCGTGGTGTCCTTTTCCTTCCCGCAGACGCGGTCTTTGGGCTTTGCCTTGATCGGTTTTGCGGCCGCACGTGAACTTCAGCGCCTGTTGCCAGGTCGGCCTGTGTTTAAGGCGGTGTGGCAGGCCTATCAGAATGGCCGCAAGGCGGCTTGGTTGCCGGTACAGCATTATGAGCGTCTGTTGGCAGAGCCTTTGGACGCCGCACGCAAGCGCCTGAATATCGCGCCACCAACCTATTATCTGGAAATACCAGCCAGCGAACGCGATGGCGTTCCAGCGAACCTAAAAGGTGCACCCGTGGCCGCCTAAAGCGCGGCCACTGGCGCTTATTCCTTTAGGCTACCCGCACGCGGTGGGCGGCTTCTGGCAAGTCTGCCCCGAAACAACGCTGGTAGAATTCAGCCACAGTTGGCCGCTCAAGCTCGTCACACTTATTCAAGAAGGTGAGGCGGAAGGCCAGTCCAACATCTTCAAAAATATCGGCATTTTGCGCCCAAGTGATCACCGTCCGCGGGCTCATCACGGTTGAGATATCGCCATTCATGAAGGCATTGCGCGTCATATCGGCAACCCGCACCATCTTGCCCAATTCCGCACGCTTGGCAGGATCAGTCTCACCCAGCTTCGCGGCCACAATGTCGGTCTCCACATCATGGTCGAGATAATTGAGCGTGGTGACAAGGGACCAGCGGTCCATCTGGCCTTGGTTGATTTGCTGGGTGCCGTGATACAGGCCCGTCGTGTCGCCCAAACCAATCGTATTGGTGGTGGCAAACAGGCGGAAGGCTGGATGGGGCTTAATGACCTTATTCTGGTCGAGCAGGGTCAAGCGGCCAGAGGCTTCGAGCACGCGCTGGATCACGAACATTACATCGGGGCGGCCGGCGTCATATTCGTCAAACACCAAGGCGACATTGCGTTGCAGCGCCCAAGGCAGAATGCCTTCACGGAATTCGGTAATCTGCTTGCCGTCTTTGAGAACGATGGCATCCTTGCCGACCAGATCGATCCGGCTGACATGGCTGTCGAGATTGACGCGCACCAAGGGCCAATTCAGGCGGGCAGCGACTTGCTCAATATGGGTCGACTTACCCGTGCCGTGATAGCCTTGAACCATCACGCGGCGATTATGGGCAAAGCCTGCCAAGATTGCGCGGGTGGTTTGGGGATCAAACTTATAAGTGGGGTCCAATTCGGGGACATATTCATTGGACTGGCTGAAAGCGGGAACCGTCAGCTTCGAGGCAAAACCAAAAACATCTTCGACCGAAACAGTCGTGTCAGGCAGCGCGGCAATCAATGTATCAGTCATGGTCGTTATCAGGTCCTCTTAGCGTCTTGTTTGAGGATCAGACGCGCGCCGTCAAGCATGCATTTCTGTTCGAACTGCTGACATGGTGCGCTGTGACATTTTTGCGAGGCTTTTCCGCAGGCGTCGTGGGCTTCCAACAACGCTTATCATCTCCACCAGAGCTTGAGTGGAGAGCGGGGACTTCAGGGGACTTTGCGGCATGGGGTCTGGGACTCGGCTTTGCCGTCCTGGATGACTACAACTTCTTTTAAGCCCGGCGCGCGGTCTTCAGCACCTTATAGGCCTTCACCACCGCATTGAGGCGGGTCTCAGCACTTCTATCCCCCCCGTTTGAATCTGGGTGATACTGGCGCACAAGGGCTGCATAGGTGCTGCGCACTTTGGCCCGGTCAGCATGGGCATCTAAGCCCAACGTATCGAGCGCTTTTAGAACGGGGGCAGAGGGACGGTTTTCTTGTGGATTAGGGGCGGGGCGACCTGCGGCGGCGCGACGGCCCGCGAAAGCTCTAAACGGGTCTTTGGTTTCATCACTCGTCGCAGCCTTCTTATAGACATGGGCGTCGGGCGAGTTGGCGCTGGCGCGGAATGTCCAAGTCGGGCGGCCACCATGGGCTGCCGCTTCGCGATGGGCGCGCGCATCATCTTCGGTCATGCCCTCGAAGAAGTTCCAATTCTTATTGTAGAGCGCGGCGTGCTTCTCACAAAAATGCCAGATCTCGCCCGGATTATCGCGGCTTTTGGGCGCACGACATGTCGCTTCGGCCCCACATCCATCGTGCTCGCACATTTGGACATCGGGGTTTACTTTGACAACCGGTGGCTTTCGCACCCGAATGTCCACAAATTTAGGGCGGTAGGAGAATGAATCTGTCATGAGGGGCCTAATATGCGTTTGACTGCCGCTACAGACAAGGACGAATGACCGATGGGACCCGTGCAAATACAGATGCGAAAAAAATTGACCGAGGCTTTTGCTCCGCTTGTGCTTGAAATCTTAGACGAAAGTGCCAGTCACGCTGGTCATGCCGGTGCCGCTGTTCATGCTGCCAAGCAGGGTGGGTCGGCAACAGGGACGGGCGAGACACATTTTCACGTCACGATTGTGAGTGCAGCCTTTACCGGCCTCAACCGCGTTGAGCGCCAGCGCGCCGTCTATCAGGTGCTCGCCGAGGAATTGGCAGGGCCCGTCCATGCCCTCGCGCTTAAAGCCAACGCGCCAGCCTAAGGGGTTAGTCGGCGCGGTCGCGGGCTTCAAACACGGGTTCAGGCTTGATGAAGGGGGCGGTTTCATCCCCCTCTGTTGAGGGGGCAACCTTATCGGCTGTCGGCAAGACGCGCGAAAGGATCAACAGGCCCAAAATGGCTGAGATGACAGAGCCCGCATAAACGCCAAGCCGCGTTGGCGTGGCAAGGGCAGGGTCCTTGAAGGCAAGCGCCCCGATAAACAGGCTCATGGTAAAGCCAATACCCGCAACACAAGCTACACCCACCATTTGCGGGAAGGTGCCTGGAAGCTTGGCGCGCATGACTTTGCCGGCCAAATAGCCACTGAGCGCAATGCCAATCGGCTTGCCCAGAACAAGGCCTAAGCCCGCACCCAAAGTCACCGGATGGGTGAGATATTTCTCAGCCCCCGCCAAATCGACCCCCGCATTGGCAAAGGCAAAGACTGGCATAATGCCATATAAGACCCATGGTCTGAAATCATGCTCCGCCTCGTGCAGGGGCGACTTGTCGTGGCGGTCGCGCATCGGCACGCAGGCAGCAACCAAAACCCCGGCAATCGTGCCACTCACCCCACTTTGGTGCATGAATACCCACAGCACGACCCCGACCAGTACATAAAGCCCGATCGCGCGGACTTTGAAACGGTTCATAGCGATCAGGATGCCCATCACCACGCCAGCTTGCACCAGATAGCTAAGATGCAACGTCTCGGTATAGAAAAAGGCCACAATCACAATCGCGCCCAAATCATCCACCACCGCAACAGCCAGCAAGAAGGCCTTCAGCGCGGGCGGGACGCGATTGCCCAGAAGAGACAACACGCCGAGCGCAAAGGCAATGTCGGTCGCCGCAGGGATCGCCCAGCCATGGCCAAAGCCGGCAGGTGCTGCAAAAAACACGAAGATCAGGGCCGGGACAGCCATGCCCCCAGCCGCACTAATGATCGGCAAAATCGCGGCTGTTGGGTTTGATAATTGGCCTTCCAACAATTCCCGTTTGAGTTCTAAGCCAACAAAGAAAAAGAAAATCGCCATCAGACCATTTTTGATCCAATAGGAGAATTTCATCTCGATCCCGCCCTCGGTAGGGCCGACGGTCACTTTGGTGTCGAGAATGGCATGATAGAGACCAGCCAAGGGCGAGTTGACCACGATCATGGCCAACACCGCCGACAAGACGAGAACGGTGCCGGGCAGTGCTTCTTCGGGCAGAAAGCCAAACGCTTTTTTGGCCGTGGAGGCGTTAGACATTTCGAACCTTCATTCTGTTTCAGTCGCGTCTTGTGTGTAGCTATGATTGGGCGAGGAATAAAGCATGCAAACTTGCTTCAGCGCCTTTGCCGGATGCGCACGTGCATAGCAATGGTGGGTTCTCCTTGCGGCTTGGAGTTGCGCCAAAGCCTGCGGGGCGTTACGTTTAGGCCATGTTTCAAGCGCAGCCACCCTTTCCTGTTCCGCTCAAACGGACCGTGGCGCTGGTTGGCCTCATGGGGGCAGGCAAGTCGTCGGTCGGGCGGCGCCTAGCAGCGCAGTTAAACGTCCCGTTCAAAGATGCCGATGATGAGATCGTGATTGCGGCGGGTCGGCCGATTGCCGATATTTTTGCCGAACGCGGTGAGGATGAGTTTCGCGCTGGCGAGCGCCGCGTGATCGCCCGCATCTTGGAAGAGCCGCCCCATATTTTGGCGACCGGCGGTGGGGCCTTTATGAACCCCGTGACGCGGGTCATGTTGCGCCAACGCGCGACGACGGTCTGGTTACGCGCGGATTTGGAAACTTTGGTCAAGCGCGTGTCACGCCGTGATGATCGGCCGCTTTTGCGCGCAGGCGACCCCCGCGAAATCATGGAAAAATTGATGGAAGTACGTTATCCGACCTATGCGGAAGCTGACATAATTGTAGAGTCCCGCGAAGGCCCGCACCATATTACGGTGGAGGCGGTGATTGCGGCCCTGCGCGCGCATGGGGATTTGGAGAGCGTGGCGTGAAGCAAACCGTTGAAGTGGCCTTAGATCAAAGGTCCTATGTTGTTGATATCGGCCAAGGCCTCTTGGCCGAAGCCGGGGCGCTGATCCGCCCGCTGATGAAACGACCCCGCGTTGCGATCATCGCAGACTCCACCGCTTGGGCGCTGCATGGCGGGGTGTTTGGCGATAGTCTTACCAAAGCAAGCATTACATGGGATTTGATCGAGATTGCCCCAGGTGAGGGTAGCAAAAGCTTTGCCAGTCTTGAACGGGTGACCGAGGCGCTGCTCGCCCTAAATCTTGAGCGCTCTGACCTGATTATCGCCTTTGGCGGGGGCGTCACCGGCGATTTGACGGGCTTTGCCGCCGGCATCACCAAGCGCGGCATCG
>NZ_JADCBK010000042.1 GCF_020253525.1 Aquidulcibacter sp. | reverse complement strand
TTGTTCGCGATCCCCCGCCCGCCCGCCAAGCGGCAGAGTCTCACGGGCTTGCGGCACCGGAAGTGGAAGCTGCATTGTGACGGAGATGACCAAACTTGGATTGTTGCGAGGCCGGACGGTTCACGTCCGCTTTCAGCCGTTCGAGCATCGTCTAGCCTATGACCTCTATCAAGTGCTGATCGACGTCGATGATCCGGCTAGCCAAGTGCGCGGCCTTAAATGGATGGCGCACAATCGGTTTGCGCCTTTGGCTTTCTACGACAAGGACCATGGCGACCGATCTGGCGCGCCGCTTCGAGGCTGGGTTGAGGCGCAATTGGCTTCAGCCAAAATTGCCTATGATGGCGGGCCCATCCACCTTCTGACCTTCCCGCGCGTCTTGGGATTTGTGTTCAACCCAATCTCGGTCTTTCTGGCCTATCACCGCGACCTTACGCTGGCGGCGGTGATTTATGAAGTGAACAACACGTTTGGCGAAACCCACAGCTATATTGCCCCAGCCAGTGGCCAGCCGGTGGAGCATCAAGAAGCCGATAAAATCTTCCACGTCTCGCCCTTCTTTGACGTGTCTGGCCGCTATGCGTTTACTCTGCGGACAGGTGGGGACAGCCTGTCCTTGACGATCGACAAGTTTTCAGATGCAGTTCGCGATCATCTAGCCACGCTGAAATTGCGTAGAGAGAATTTGACGGATGGGAATTTGGCGCGGGCATTTTTTGCTATGCCATTCCTGACGCTGAAAGTTGTCTTAGCGATCCACTGGGAGGCCTTGAAATTATTAGTCAAAGGTGCACGCTATCACCACAAGCCAATGCCACCCATTCCCGTCAGTGTTGCCAAATTAAGTAGGATTTCATCTCCCCATGAGTGACGATCAAAACGCAAATGCCCTGTTGATGACGCCAAAATTGGCGCGTCAGCTTCGCCAAGTTCCAATGGCCTTCAAAATGGCGGCTGTGGCGATGAGCAATATTGTCGAAGGCGAAATCAGGGTGTGGCTACCTGATGGTCGCCAGCTGATTTTCAGAGGGGAACAACCTGGCAAAAGCGCAGTGCTGCAAATCAAGAATTTCAGCTTTATCAAACGCGTTGCCGCCCAAGGCGATATTGGCTTTGCTGAAGGCCTGATGGCAGGCGAATGGGACACGCCAGACCTTGCGGTCTTGTTGGAAGTCTTCTCGTCGAACTTGGATCTGATGCCAAAGCTGTTGGTTGGTGGCCCGCTTTGGACGGTGATCAATAATTTCCGCCATAAATTCCTTAAGCGTAATACAAAGACTGGCTCGAAGAAGAATATCTTGGCCCATTATGATTTGGGCAATAATTTTTATTCGCGTTGGCTTGATCCCAGCATGACCTATTCTTCCGCCGTCTATGAAAAGGACGGTCAGGATTTGACCAGCGCGCAAATGAACAAATATCGCGCGCTGGCTGAGCAAGTCAGTCTGAAAGCCGGCCAACATGTGTTGGAAATTGGCTGTGGTTGGGGCGGTTTTGCCGAATTTGCCGCCCGCGAATATGGTGCACGCGTAACTGGGGTCACCATCTCGGAAGAGCAATACAAATATGCGACCGAGCGTTTGGCCAAAGCGGGCTTAAGCCATCTGACCGACATTCAACTGATGGATTATCGCGACATCAAAGGCCAATATGATGCAGTTGTGTCGATCGAAATGTTTGAAGCGGTAGGCGAAGAATATTGGTCGACCTATTTCGACAAGGTCAATTCAGTTCTGAAACCCGGTGGCAAGGCCGGTCTGCAAATCATCACGATTGATGAGCGTCTGTTTGAAGATTATCGCAGCCGCGCCGACTTCATCCAAAGCTATGTCTTCCCAGGCGGGATGTTGCCCAGCGTGCCCCGCCTGAAACTCGAAGTCGCCCGCGCAGGCCTCGTCTGGCAGAGCACGGCGGCCTTTGGTCTGTCCTATGCCGACACTTTGGCCGCTTGGGCCAAAAGCTTCCTGGCTGAATGGATCCATATCAAGGACATGGGCTTTGATGAGCGCTTTAAGCAATTGTGGCGCTTCTATCTGGCCTATTGCGAGGCAGGGTTCCGCACCGGCCGCATCGATGTTGGCCATTTCTCGATGGTTAAGCCGTAACCGCCTTCTCAAAGCCAAAAAAGAGGCGCGAGACCCGAGGGTCCCGCGCCTTTTTCTTGCGAGCAAACCCGCCTTAGCGCTTGATTTGGCTTGCGATATAGTCACGAACGCCTTTGCCATAGGGGGGGCGCAGAGCCTTCATCGGCCCCAAATCCTTCTTCAATTGGCTATAGACCGAACGGGCATGGCTAAACTCTTTAAAGCCATCAAAGCCATGATAGGAGCCCATGCCTGAAGGGCCAATCCCGCCAAAGGGCAAATCTTCCATGGCGATATGGAAGATCACGTCATTGACCGTCACCCCGCCCGAGGTTGTGTTGTTCAACACATATTCCTGCTCATTCAGGTCTGCCCCGAAATAATAGAGGCCCAAGGGGCGATCATTGGCATTCACATAGCCGACCGCTTCTTTGACATCCTGATAGGTTTTGATCGGAAGCACAGGACCAAAGATTTCCTCTTGCATGATGCTCATCTCAGGCGTGGTATCGAGCACCAAAGTCGGCGGGATTTTGCGACCATTTTGGGTGGAGAAATCTTCACCTGCTGGATTGATCTCTACAATCGTTGCACCCTTTTCCTTGGCATCGGTCAATAAAGCTTGGATGCGGTCAAAATGGCGTGGCGAGATGATGGCGGTATAGTCTGGATTATCCCGCAGCTTTGGGTACATGGCCGTAACCGATTTGGTCAAAGCGCCAACCAATTCATCGCGCTTTTCTGTGGGCACCAAAAGATAATCGGGTGCCAAGCAAATCTGACCGGCGTTGAGGGTTTTGCCTGCCATGATCCGGTCAGCCGTGGTTGCCACATCGGCCGAGCGAGAGACGATAACGGGGCTTTTGCCACCCAATTCCAAGGTCACAGGGACCAGATTTTCAGAAGCCGCCCGCATGATATGGCGGCCAATGGAAGTGCCGCCGGTAAAGATCATGTGGTCAAAAGCCAGTCGCGAGAAGGCTTGGCCGACATCTGGGCCACCTGTCACAACCGCAATCTCTTCTTCCGAGAAAGCCTTGGCAAACATTTGGCGCAACAATTCAGACGTGGCCGGGGTCAATTCCGAAGGCTTAATCATCGCGCGATTACCTGCTGCAAGGATTTGGGCCAAGGGCGCAAAGGTCAGATTTACCGGGAAATTCCAAGGCGCGATAATGCCAACCACCCCTTTGGGCTGATAACGCACTTCAGCCTTTGCGCCCAATAGCCCCAGCAGCGAGGGCGAGGTCTTGCGCTTTTCAGGACGCATCCACTTGGCCAAATGCGCCTTGGCATCCTTGAGCGGTCCAAGCGAGCTGGCAACATCAGTAATCAGGCTGGTTTCGCGCGCCCGGCAGGAAAAATCTTCTGACAGCGCATCGGCGATTTGCTCAGCATGATCAACCAAGAGGCCAATGCAGCGATCCAAGCGATTGATGCGGACTTCGGCTGAGGGAATACCGTCGCGCAATTGAGCCGCTTTCTGGATGGCCAAAATCTGGTTCAGTCTTGCGATGGTGTCGCCATCGCCACGCACGGAGAAGGTCATGTCATTCATGATAGTGGCTCCCTAAGTCTTTTATTGGCACCTTATGGCGCTTTTTCAGCGGTAACTATGCGCACGACTTGCAGCTTTTTCCAAGTGTTTGGTGAAAATTAGTGGCTGTGTTTACGCAATCTCCATACTGCATAGATTAAAACCCACCCTAACGCAGCGAATCGTGTGGTGGAAAAAGTGGTTCAAAACCTAGTCGGTGAACAAGGGATGGCGGTGGCTGAGGCTGCCTTGAAGTCGCTGAAAGAGCGGAAGATCACGCCTTCGCCTGAGAATTATGCCATTTGGTTGGCCTATCACTCGGCTGTTCAAGCTGCTCTATGCACCGAAATCGACATGATGATCGCCGGCAAACGCCAGATTGATGACCATGTCTGCGACCAGCTTTACATCAAGTATTTCGAGGATGTCGCGATTGGCTCGCGCATGATGAAGGCGGGCGGCAAGATTGCGGCTGAGATGGAAGATGTCCGCAAGGGCTTGTTACGGGCTGGCGTCAAGACCAAGGCCTATGGCGAGCAATTGGCTGTGGCAAAGCGGGAATTGGAAAAGACTGACAGTCCTCTGATCACCCGTGACCTCGTCAATAGTCTGGTTGGTGCCACCGACGAAATGGCCAATCAATCTAAGGACCTAGAAGCCAAGCTTGCTGAGTCGAGCATTGAGATTGAAGCCTTGCGCGTCCAACTGGAGCAAGTGCGCATTGAGGCTGCAACCGACTCTCTGACTGGCCTGGCCAATCGCAAGGAATTTGATAGCCGCCTTGTGGAAATGTGCGCTGCTTCTGATCGCGGTGCGGGCCCTGTCACCGTCATTATGGCCGATATCGATTTCTTCAAGCGGATCAATGACACATTTGGCCACCAAACAGGCGACCAAGTGATCCGATTTGTCGCCACCGTTATGGATCGGGCCAAGCCGAAAGGCGGTCTTGTTGCCCGTCTCGGCGGGGAAGAATTTGCCATGATCGCCCCCATGACCGACCGGAAAACGGCTGCAAGCATTGCCGAAAAAATCCGTCAAGCCGTTGAAGGCAAGCGCTTGGTGCGTCGGGCTTCAAACGAAGATTTGGGCAAAATCACGGTCTCTCTGGGCGTGGCACAGCGCCGCCCGGGCGAGAAGCCAACCGATATGGTCGAACGCGCCGATGCTGCGCTTTACAATTCCAAGCGGTCGGGCCGCAACCGCGTGAGCCAAGAAGAGCTCACCAAAGTCAAAGCAGCCTAATCAGCCTAAAGCCGACCAGTTTTTCCCAACGCGAATATTAGGCGCGCGCGGGCCTCTGGCATGGTCTTGCGTACGGGGTTGAGGAGTTCGCGCTCAATAAAATGGCCCATTAAGGCAAAGCCGTCGGCGACATCGCCGCTAATTGGTCGGTTCTGTCCGCCCAGCAAAAAAGGTGGCAGGACAAGCAGCTTATCGGCAAAAGGCTCTCCCGCCGCTCGGGAAGCGGCCCGCCCCGTCTTCGGGCTTACCCACGCAAGATCATCGGGCGACCCGGTCAAGGCACATTGAGATAGATCAAGCCCATAGCCCATTTCGGCCAAAAGCCCCATTTCCCAGCGTATATAAAGCGCAGGCCAGCCCTGTGTGTCACTGAGGGCTTGGAGTAAGATGTCGGTGGCTTCAAACAAGCCCACACAAGGCTGTCGCTCAGGCGTTACTTCCAAGAGAAGGGTCGCCACACACGACAGAGCCGCAAGGGCAGCCGCATCCTCCATCACATCGGCAGGCCCGCCGCCTCGGCTTTCCATCTCGTCAAAAAAGCCTAATTGCTCTTCAAGCCGCGACTTCCACGTCAGATGCAAACGGGTGCCCGGCTCAATCAAGGCGCGTTTGCGTTTGCCCGCGCCGCCATAAACCAAGCCCGAGGCGCGGCCGACGTGATCGCTTAGAACCTCCAGAATGACGTCGTTTTCGCCAAAGCGTCGCGCCGACAAAGCGATGGCATTGCCCGTCCAAGCGCTCATCAGTTGCCTCTAGGCATCAAAGTCGAGGCCGAGGGCGGTGTAATGGGCCCGCTCTTCGATCCAATTCTCGCGCACTTTGACATGCAGGAACAAGTGGACGGGCCGTTCAATGGCTTCGGCAATATCTTTGCGGGCGTTTTGGGAGATCCATTTCAACGTCTCCCCGCCCTTGCCAATGGCAATGCCTTTATGACCTTCGCGCATGACATAGAGGGTTTGGTCAATCCGGACCGAGCCATCCTTCTTTTCCGTCCACGCATCGGTTTCCACGGTTGCGTGATAGGGCAATTCTTCATGCAAGCGCAGAAAGACTTTCTCACGCGTGATTTCCGCGGCCATCACACGCATCGGCGTATCGGCCACTTGTTCTTCTGGATAAAGCCACGGCCCTTGAGGCATACGCTCTGCCAGCAAATCATTCAGACGCTTAAGGCCCGAGGACTTGAGGGCTGAGATCATCACAACCTCATCATAAACGCCCTTCTCAAAAAAGGCCTGTGACAGATCGAGCAATTTGGCGCGTTCCAGCACATCAACCTTATTGAGCGCCAGAATGGCTTTGCGGCCCTGCTTCTCAAGACCTTCGATCACTTGCTGCACATCTTCATGGGTCCGCTTATCGCTGCCATCGCCACGCCCTTCGCTTGTCCGGCTTGCGGCAGGGGCGTCAACGACATGGACAAGCGCATCGGCATCGGCTGCCCCGCCCCAGGCTGAGGCCACCATCGCCCGATCCAAACGACGCTTCGGCGTGAAGACGCCCGGCGTGTCGACCAACACAATTTGGGCATCGCCATGAATGGCCACACCGCGCACTGGAAAGCGGGTGGTTTGGACCTTTTGGGTCACAATGGAAATCTTTTGCCCCACCAGGGCATTGACCAAGGTTGATTTACCAGCGTTCGGCGCACCCAAAATGGCGGCAAAACCGCAGCGGGCTTTTTCCGACACCGCGGGTGTGGGGGTAGTTTCACTCGTCTCAGACACGTAATCCGCCTTGCTTCAGCAGCGCTTGGGCCGCGGCCCGCTCTGCATTTTGTTTCGATGAACCCTCTGCGGTTGCAACATGGTTCCCAGCTGTGACCTCTATCACGAAACGTGGCGCATGGTCAGGGCCATCGCGTTCCAGCACCTGATAAACAGGCGGGGGAAACCCGCGTTTTTGGGCCCATTCCTGTAGCGCACTTTTGGGATTGCGATGTTGGCCTGCCTCATCTTGTTGGCCAGCTTGCCAAGCAAGTTCAAAAAGGCCCTGTACGGCTGGCCGTCCACCGTCGAGCCACAGGGCTGCCATCAAGGCTTCAAACGCATCGCCAAGAATCGAATCGTTTTCAGCCACCGCATCAGCACTAAAGCCGCGCGAGACCACCATAAGCTCTGCCATGCCGATACCGCGTGCGGCCTCGGCACAATTTCTACCCGAGACAATGGCATTGAATTGGCGGGTAAGCTCGCCCTCTTCGGCCCGACCATGGCGTTCGAACAGGCGTTCGGCTGCCATTAGCCCCAAGACCCGATCCCCCAGCCATTCTAAGCGCTCATTATGGGCAAAACCCTTTTGGCCATCGCCACGGGACTTATGGGTTAAGGCGCGCTCCAGCAGGGATCGGTCCGCAAACTGATAGCCGATCTTATCCTGCAGCGCTTGGAGACGTGCCTCTCGGTTCATCGAATGGGTACAGCAAGCCGATCCCACCGCAGACCTGTGAACCAAGTCCAAGGCAGATAGAAGCGCGTGGTCTCGTCAAACGACAAGAGAACGATCCGTCCGCGCCCAACCAGATTCTCCGCAGGCACAAAGCCAACACCTGATTGCAAAATCGGATCAGCCCGGCTGTCGGTGGAATTGTCGCGATTGTCGCCCATCATGAAATAATGGCCCTCTGGCACCACAAAGACTTGGGTATCGTCAAACATGCCATTGGTTTCAAAATCATAGGTCACATAGGACTTGCCATTAGGCAGGGTTTCCCGGAAACGCGTGGCGGTGCGCACATTGCCGTTCTGCTCAGTAATGGTTTCAGGCTCAAGCATTTCCTGTTTGACAGGCGTGCCATTTAAAATCACCTGACCACCCACAACTTGGATGCGGTCGCCCGGCATGCCGATCAAGCGCTTGATATAGTCTTGGCGGGGGTCGGAGGGCAGCTTGAACACCACAACATCGCCCCGCTCAGGGGCCTGCCCCATCACCCGGCCGTTCAAAATCGGTGGCGAAAACGGAATCGAGGCATTGCTATAGCCATAATCCCACTTGGACGTCCAAAGATAATCGCCGACCAATAGACCGGGCCGCATCGATTCTGAGGGAATGTTGAACGGCTGAAACAGGAAAATTCGCAAAAACAGCGCGATGCTCAAAGCCATAATAATGGTTTTGACGCTTTCCATCAGGCTGTCGCCCTTCGGTGCCGGCTTTACCGTTTTGGGGGTAGCGGCCTTTGAGTTTGCTGTATCAACCATGAGACTCGTTTTCTTTTCACTTGACGTCGAGAGGCTGCAGGCCAATCACCACAAATGCCATGGCATAAGGATGATCGTCGGTCAGACTGAGATGTATGTCGGCTTGAAAGCCCGGTGGGGTAAGTTCTTGCAATCGCTTTAGCGCGCCGCCGGTCAAACTCAAAGTCGGTCTGCCAGTTGGCAGATTGATGACTTCCATGTCGCGCCACGCAACCCCTCGCCGCATGCCCGTCCCCAAAGCCTTCGAGCAGGCTTCTTTAGCCGCAAAACGCTTGGCATAGGTATCGGCCCGTTTGGCTGGACGGCGGTTGGCGCGCGCTTGCTCTCCCGCGGTAAAACAGCGCATTTCAAAGCGGGTGCCAAAGCGCGCCAAGGTCTCTTCAATCCGGTCGATCCGACACAGGTCTGAGCCAATTCCAACAATCATGCGCGCGCTTCATCCATCAGCTGACGCATACGGGCAATAGCTGCCTCAAGGCCAATGAAAATTGCTTCACCTATGATGAAATGACCAATATTTAATTCTACCAGCTCTGGGATGGCAGCAACCGGCTTCACATTATCAAAGGTCAGACCATGGCCAGCATGGACCTCTAGCCCACGGGCGGTGCCGATGCGGGCAGCTTCGGCTAGCTTCTCAACGATTTCTTGGGCTTCTTCCGCCTTACCGTCGAGGGCGGCCTCCGCATAAGCACCCGTATGAAGCTCGACCACTTGTGCGCCCATGGCTTCGGCCACCGCCAGTTGGATGGGGTCTGGCTCGATAAACAACGACACGCGCCGCCCCGCGGTGGATAGCTTGCGGACCATCGGGGCGATGGAATTATGCAAGCGCGCCACATCAAGCCCGCCCTCTGTGGTCCGCTCTTCCCGCTTTTCCGGCACGATGCAAACCGCATGGGTGGGATGGCGCAGCGCGATGTCGAGCATCTCTTCAGTCGCGGCCATCTCCAAATTGATGGGCAATTCTACCTGAGCGATGAATTTCTCAAGGTCTTCATCGCGAATGTGCCGACGATCTTCGCGCAAATGCAGCGTAATGCCATCGGCCCCTGCCCTTGCAGCCATATGGGCGGCGCGTAAGGGATCAGGATGGGGCCCACCCCGCGCATTCCGGATCGTGGCTACGTGATCAATATTGATCCCAAGCCGTAGATGCGGGGCACTGCTCATGACGCAGAGCTTTGCGACAAGGCCCGGCTGCCAGGCTTAATGGCAGGAATGGCTTTAAGGTCATCTGGAATCTCATCGGGCGCAAAGCTTTCAACTTCGATGGAAGCCAAAGCCACCAGCTCACACCCAACATCCGCACGACCTGCACTGCGGTCCACAATCACCGCAGCACCCAAGATCACACAAGGCGCGTCCTTGATGGCTTCTAAGGTTTCGCGCACCGAAATGCCGGTTGAAACAATATCTTCAACGATGACGACGCGGGCTTCAGCGGGCAAAGTAAAGCCACGGCGTAGGCGGAACTTGCCCTCTTCGCGCTCCACATAGACGGCTTTAGCCCCCAAGTGCCGGGCTGTTTCATAGCCTGGAATAACCGCACCCACCGCTGGCGAGACCACATAATCGACCTGGCCCCACCGCTCCTTAATTTTGGCGGCCAAAGCTTGGCACAGCTTTTCTGTCGCGGGTGGGTCCATGAACACAAACGCTTTTTGCAAAAACGTGCGGCTATGGCGGCCTGAAGTCAGGATGAAATGGCCTTCAAGCAGGCCACCAGCCGACTTGAAGATCGAAAGAACATCGTCATTGGTCATAAGGCTTATCTATCACTTTCTAAGCTGATTTCACCAGTCTTGGCAGTGGCCGGTCCAATCCATGAAGCGGCCACTGCCCGAAAGATGCAGGTCCTCGGCAAGTTGGATGAGGCCCTCGGCACTGTCCTTGGCGTCAATCTCGGCCCCTTCCCCGCCCATATCGGTGCGCACCCAACCGGGGTGACAGGCGATAATTGAGATGCTGTCCCGTTTGAGATCGTGGGCAAAAGTTTGGACCAATTTGTTCAAGGCCGCCTTGGAGGCTCGATACGCCGGGGCACCTTGAGAGGCACCAGAAAAACGGCCCATGCCAGAGGAAATCATCAAAACCCGCCCCCGGCTCG
>NZ_JADCBK010000041.1 GCF_020253525.1 Aquidulcibacter sp. | reverse complement strand
TTGTCGCGACGAATATGCTGCTCGCGCGTGGAAAGGGTCAGCACAAAGCCGCGCGTGCCATCGGCGTCCACCGTCTCGCCAGCCAAACGGCCGGGCATTTGGCGCACATATTTGTCCTTGGTGGCAAACAGGCCAACATAGGGACCGCCGAAATTCAAGCTATTGCCAATCGACTGGCCTTCGCCTGCAACAATATCAGCACCCATTTCGCCTGGTGGCGTGATGAGGCCAAAGGCGACGGCTTCGGTAAAGACCGCGATCAACAAGGCACCCTTGGCTTGCACGGCTTTGGCAAGCTCGGTGAAGTCGGTCAGCGTGCCGAACACGTTCGGGCACTGGACCACGACGCAGGCGGTGTTCTGATCGACCGCTGCCAGAACGGCTGCCTCATCATTAATCGCAATGGGAAGGCCTGCAATCTCAAGCCCTGAATGCTTGGCCAAGGTGCGTGCCGCGCGACGGTAGTGGGGATGCAGGCCACCTGAAAACACCACTTTGGTGCGCTTCGTCACACGGGCGGCCATCACTACGGCTTCGGCACACGCAGTAGAGCCATCATACATGGAAGCATTGGCCACATCGCACGCCAGAAGACCTGCCACTTGGCTTTGGAATTCAAACAGGGTCTGCACCGTGCCTTGCGCCATTTCAGGCTGATAGGGCGTGTAGGTGGTCAAAAATTCTGAGCGCTGGATCAAATGATCGACGCTGGCAGGCACGGCGTGGCGGTAAGCCCCTGCCCCACAGAAAAATGGCACACTACCAGCTGCCACGCTGGCATTGGACAAGCGCTGCATATGGCGCTCTACCGCCAATTCACCTTGGGCGAATGGCAGATCATGGATCGGACCGTCGAGACGGGCGACTTCGGGGACATCGAGGAACAAATCTTCGATTGAGGCAACGCCAACTTTAGCCAGCATTTGCTCGCGGTCAGATGGGGTAAGGGGCAAATATCGCATCAGGTTTTCTGACTTTCTTTTTGCATTTCAAGGGAAAGAAGCTGGTGGGAGGTATGGGCAGAAGCGGCAAAGGCCTCCTGCACAGAATGATAATCGGCCTGTGGCTTGCCTTGGTTGATCTTGCGCTTGGCGACCAAGGCCCGGACCTTAATCTTCAGACCCACGATGGCGCGCTCGAGGGTGGAGATATATTCCGCAGGCGCATCGTCAACGGCCCAAGGCTTGGGGGCTTGTGCCTCCATGTCGTGGGTGGCCGGTTCCAGATAGTTCCGCATGGCGCGTGGATCGGTCTCAATCGTCACATGCCCCCGCGCCTCTGCCGCCAAATAGGCCCAAGTCGGCACGACTTTGCCATGGATCTGCTTGGAGGGATAAAGCGATGGGCTGACATAGGCATCAGGCCCTCGGAAGACGGCCACACACGGGCTGCCTTCTTCGGCTACCGCCTCATGGAAGGGATTGGCGCGGGCAATATGGCCAATAAGCTCTTGCGTGCCAGTTGCTTCATCGTGGCGAACAACCAAGGGCACATGCGCGACCACGGGACCGTCAGGCCCATTGACGCACAGCACCGCGAAGGGATGGGCCTTTACAAAGGCCCAAGCTTCCTCTGGGTCGTCTACCCGATTGTGAACCGGCACATACATCTGGCTTAGAGGCCTGCTAGATAGGCGTCGTAGGCCGCGCGATCCATCAAGGCATCCAATTCTGCTGGATCGGTTAGCTTCAGCTTGGTGAACCAGCCCGTGGTTTCGGCTGCCTCATTCACGCCTTCGGGGGCCTCTGCCAAAGCTTCATTGACGTCGACCACTTCGCCCGAGACAGGCGCATAGACGTCTGAGGCGGCCTTTACGCTTTCCACAACGGCCACTTCATCGCCCTGCGAGACGATGCGGCCGATGTTTGGCAATTCGACAAAGACAACATCGCCCAATTGATCGGCTGCATAGGCCGTGATGCCACAGGTGGCGATATCGCCTGCAACCGAAACCCATTCATGGTCTTTCGTATATTTGGTGGTCATGTTTCAGCCTTTCCGGTGATAGTTGTGTGGAACAAAGGGAAGCGAGGCGACAACCCAGCGCCGGGGTTGATCGCGGACAATTAAGTCCAATTCTGTGCCGACTGCGGCAAAGGCGGCATCGACATAGCCCATAGCAATCGGGCCACCGACTGTTGGGCCATAGCCGCCAGAGGTGACCATCCCGACCTTCTCGCCAGCGAGATTGCGGATTTCAGCCCCTTCACGCGCAGGGGCCTTATCCTTGGGCAAGAGGCCGACACGCTTGCGGCTGGGCTTTTCGGCAAGTTCTTTCAAAATGCGGGCAGCACCTGGAAAATCACCGCGCTCACGCCGAACCTTTTGGATGGTCCAAGCAAGGCCTGCTTCAATCGGGCTCGTCGTCTCGTCCAGATCATGGCCATAGAGGCAAAGGCCCGCTTCCAGCCGCAAACTATCGCGTGCGCCAAGGCCGATGGCCTTTACATGGGCGGTGGCAAGCAAAGTGCGCACGAAAGCCTCAGCCTTGTCCGCGGCAATCAGGACTTCAAAGCCATCTTCACCCGTATAGCCAGAGCGGGATACCACCACCTCGCCATAAGGGCCTTTCACGGTGGCAAATTCCATAAAGCTCAGGCGCTTTGGCCCATCGCCCACATTGCCAATTGCATCGACGGCCTTTGGCCCTTGTACCGCGATCAGGGCGCGATCATCGGCCCGGGTCAGCGTGGCTTTACCGGCGCAAGCGTGCGCAATGATGGCAAAGTCTTGCTCTTTGCAGCCGGCATTGACGACGAAATAAAGCGTGCCTTGATCGGCTTCGGCCTTTGGACGGCCCACAAACAAATCATCCAAAACACCGCCCGTGGCATTGGGCAATGTCGTATAGCGCAATTGCCCGGGGGCAAGGCCTGCGACATCGCAGGGCAAAATCGTCTCAACCAAGGCGGCAATCGCGGCGTGGGCCGCATCGCCTGAAAGGCTTGCGTCATCCAACTTTAGAAAGGCTGGCCCCATGTGCGAGACGTCAAACAGGCCGCAACTTTCGCGCGTCCACACATGTTCTTTCATCACCCCTTCGGCAAATTGCACCGGCATCAAATAGCCAGCAAAAGGCACCATGCGGCCACCCATGCTTTGCCATAGCCCCGTGAGAGGTGTGGTTTTTAAGGAAGTGTCTTCAGACATCAAAGGCTCCGACAGGTACGCGACACGCCTCAGGGTTCCCCCATGTCGGCGCGCGCCCCAGCTGTCTAAAACCTGAGAGTTTTCGCGGATAACCTTGAGACTTCAAGGGACCGCTTGCTCCTTCGGCGGTTGGACGATGTGCCCAACACTCTCCAGCGTATTGACGTGGCTGCGGTCCTTTTGCCTGAGAGTTTCCGGGGCGGTTGCTCCTTCGGCGCGGTCCTGCTCGGGATCGTCTCTCCCGCAGTCACACATGAGCTTGAGCCGGTCTCATCCAAGAGCGACGCAAGAATTGCCCTCCTGCCCGCGCACGCCCGACACGTCAACTGCTTTGACGCCCGCAACGCCATTCATCGACAAGCTTTTGCAGCAGAGGCGGGTAAATTAGGCGGCCAAGTCTATTCCGCCGTCACATGGGTCTGCTTCAGCACCACATAATGGGCCAAGTTCCAGTGCAACACACAAGGCGGCTTTAGCCTGACCAATTCATCGACTTCCAGCCGGAGGGGCCTGCCCACCTTGCCCAGCCCATCGGCCATATCCATGACCCTTTTGAGGGTCGTACCTTTGAGGCTGGCGCTTAATTTGCGGCGCAAGTCGCTCAAAGTATGGCGCTGGCCATGGGCAGCGGCAACCATGGCTAGGCACGCCAGCCCACACTCCGCTGCCTCTGCCTGCAAGATCATTGGCAGCTTGTCTGAGTGGAACAGGCGGGGCAGCCAAGTACGGCTATCGTCGTGAGCTGGCCGATCCAAATTTTCAGCTTGCCTAACCTCAGGCATCATGTATTGCTACCCAAAATAGTTATCCACAGATTGATTATAAAACCGCTATTTCGCCACTTGAAATACCCCTACTCGCTAAATCAATTTAAACGGCGTCCGCTAGGGAAGCCAAATGCAGTTCGGTATTCGGCCCGATTTCAGACCGGACAGGGAGATTGAAATATGCGTGCATTGACGATGGATGAAGTAGGTTCAGTAAGCGGGGGTTCGCGCCCATGGAACCCATACACCGACTTCAAAAGCCCCGAGCAGTCTGAAGCGTATTGGGGGTATGAAGCGATGATAAACATGGCACTCAAAGAAGCGGGGCTAGATTATAATGGGAACCCGATTGATGGTTCGGGCCCCACTTCTGACATTCCATTCTTATATGGACCACCCACAAGCAATCCGTCCGGATCTGTGACCATCGGCAACGATACAGATAACAAAAACGCGCTGTCCGTACAGGGGTCAATTACTTACACGACACAAAGCGGAAGCAACGTTACTGGAACACTTACCATTCTGGTGAATGGCGGGGCACCAACTGTTGGCATTGGGGTAACTATTCCATTCTGATGAAACTGGATCGAAACATGCCGAGCGAAATAACGCCAAACCTGTTTGCTTGCTCGGCATAGATAAAAAGGCCGTTCTGTAACATGACCAGATATCGACAGTTAGCAAATGCAGTTGGGTTGGCCGCGTGGGCCCTGTGTGTTGTTGGCTGCATGGAAGCCCATGGAAGCGATGTTTCTACAATTTCAGGATTTCAAGACAACGCCCGCCCGCCACGATTGCTAGAATGTCTTACCGTCAGCACGGTAAAAATTTGCATGAGCGAAGACCAACAAATCCTGACAACATTCAACCCATCCCTTGGATTATCTGATGGCATCCCTAAGCTCCAACGAATAGCGCTCCCATCGGAGGGGGAAGAATTTGATGTCTTAGATTTCGAGTGCAAGGAATCCAAATCGTCCTTTTGTCTTGTTCGCACCGAGACAAGAAACTCTCAGGAAAATACAGCTAATGCCCTGTTTAAAATTGATTTGGCAACAAATGCTGTTTCGAGAGTCGGTTCGGGGCGTTTCAGCTTCGGACCGATATTTGAACGCAATCTTAGCCTCATCGACAATTCAGCTGCAACGCCGGTGTTTTATAAGTTCAACGAATTAACAGGGGAATTAGAAGAAGGCTGGCGATCAGAAAAGTATGGCCTTCTTGAGGGGTTTCTTCCCGCCATTTACTCTGAAAACGGCAGAACTGAAATGCTGAGGTTTGCGTTAGACAGGGAGAGAAAAATTGCAACAATTTTTGAGCCAACCTTAGGGCCAAAGCGGATCTTACACGACGAAATGCACACTTTTTTTTATGGTGCATGGTCAGCTGCACCGGCAGGTTCAAGTGCACTCTTCGGCGTAGCAGTCGACTTTCCCCGAGGTGCAGCGCCAAGATCTGTGGCCGGGTTAACCCAATTGCACGCAAGTGTCTCAGGCTCTGGTCAAATATCAATTCAAAACTTTGCTACTGACCTAGATTTGCCCGATGAGCTCATCCAATCAATACCGCCTCAAGTGGACAAGAGCGGTGATATCTACGTTATCACGGGCTCCAAAACAGGGCCTGCGTTAAAGTTTGTATGCAGAAACCGAGCCGGCATTCTAACCTTAAAGGCGTTAAGCGAACCAAGCCCGCTGGCGCGCTTGCGTGTCTGGGCTTCTCCACTCATTGCCGGGGTTGAGCTTCGCAGGGAAGCACCTGGTCGGCGGCTTAGCTTTCAACACTTTGCGCTTTCCACAGGCGCAACCGGAACAAACAGAAACTGCGAGACAACCACGGTGTTGATCGCGCCGGAAATTTCCGCTGAGAGCCACCTGCCGATTATAGATCAGGCTCACGCCCAAACCTTTGTCTTGCGACTAAATCAGGAAGATGGAAGTTCTATGCCGAGCCCTGCATTAGTCATCACGAAATCAATTATGGCATCCCCAAAATCAATCATTATTGACCTATATGGTGCTGTAGGCGGAACCGCGCAATCACCAAACGAATTTATTCGACCTTTTGACCCGCTTCTAGACGAACATTGGGTTGCGCAGGCCATCCTTCCAGGTGACGGCGACTTTGGCAGATTGTTTGCCATGTCATCAGCAACGCCAAATCGAAAGCTGACTGTAGAGGCCATTAATGAATTGTCGGAGAGGCTAATCGCTACTTTCCCGACACTTGCCGGGAACATTACGCTCAGAGCCGGCAGCGCCGGGACAAGTACAGCTGTTCAAGCAGCGCTAAGTCGCCCCGACCTGTATAGTGGCGCAATTATGTTCTCTGGGGCGTATGATTGGGTTTTGCTTGGCTCAAACGAGGACATGGCAGGGTTTCACAAGATTCAAGATCAATTGGAACTCGATGCTGCGATCACCGCTACACCTGACTTCTGTTATGGCACAAAATTTTTGCTCTTTCATGCGCATAATGATGATCGGGCGCCTTTCTCGCAGGCGGAAGTTTTTGCTTCTAAGCTAAAGGCGAAACGATGCCTCGTTGGAACCATCTTTACCGGCGGCGGCGGGCATAGTCTTTCTCGTCTATCCTTCAGAAGTAAGGACCGGGCAACTTTTGCTCAGATAGTCCACCAAAGGGCATCAACGCCACTCTTGAAAGATTTAGGTCTAGCGCAAAGTCAATCCAGTACGCGTCCATGACCCTCTTCCGCCCCGCTGTCATTGAAGCCCAGCGCCGCCGTGTCTATGGCAGTGTGACGCTGCATCAGCCTGCGCGGCTTGTGGCATAACGCACCTTCATGAGCTGGCTGCTTGATCCGCTTTTGGCGGCACGGGCCCGCGCGGCTGCAGAGTGAGTGGTCGTCTAAGTCACAAAATTACCTGTTCCCCGAATCCAAATTTCATCGCCCTCTCCCGGGATGGCGAACCTTTGAATAGCACATCGCGACATGATCTATTTCGACGCCACTCCAGTTGAAATGAAAATGCGCCAAATATTCAAAGCGCCCAAAAGCACAAAGGCCGCACCGGTTTCCCCGTGCGGCCTGCTCTCAACAAGTTGAGTGCGACGGACCCAATCGCTAGGTATAGCTTTCGCTTCGCCTTTAGAAGTATTCGTTAGAATTAGACTATGTTGACCCCACCTATTGAAAGGCGTTTTCTTCTTTTGTCGCCTTGCTAACTTTCTACTCCCGCGCTTGCTTCCGTGAAAATAAGGTTACGCCTGATTTTTATTTTGACAAGCAGTTTTTTGTGAGTCGCCGTTCCGGCAATTTTTCATAAAATCAGCTACATAAGGATTATCCCCAATCTTATCCACCATTTTATCCACAGGAAAACAAGCGACCTCTTTTAATCCGGGCTCGCAATACACATATCTCGCGCGGGCAATGATTTAGGGTAGGCTTGGTACGCCATTGCGTACCCGTGTAAGGCCTATCCCATTGGCTCTGATTGGGGAGGTTTATTTATGGATCTGCTTTGGTTTTCCGCCGCCTTGGTTGTGATGGCGGTCATTTTTGTCACCACATTCGTCAAAATCGTGCCGCAAGGCCGGCAATATACATTGGAGCGCTTTGGCCGTTATTTGCGCACCCTACACCCTGGCATTCATTTCATCACGCCCATCATGGACCAGATCGGCCGCAAGATTTCCATGATGGAAAGCGTTCTGGATGTGCCGCGCCAAGAAGTGATTACGCGCGATAACGTTATGGTGCGCTGCGATGCGGTGGTCTTTACCCAAGTATTTGACGCAGCCAAAGCCGCCTATGAGGTGGAGGATTTGCGTCTGGCCATCACCAATCTGTCCTTGACCAATTTGCGCACCGTGATCGGCTCGATGGAATTGGACGAAGTGCTATCCCAGCGCGACACCATCAATGCCAAGTTGTTGCAGACGATTGATGCCGCCACCAATCCTTGGGGTGTGAAAGTCGTGCGCATCGAAATCAAGGATTTGTCGCCACCCTCTGATCTCAACGAGGCCATGGCCAAGCAAATGAAGGCAGAGCGTGAGCGTCGGGCTGAAATCACCCAAGCTGAAGGCGAAAAGGCGGCAGCCATTTTGCGCGCAGAAGGGCAGAAGCAAGCCATTATTCTTGAAGCCGAAGGCCGCCGGGAATCTGCCTTCCGCGACGCTGAAGGCCGCGAACGCGCCGCAGAAGCCGAAGCCAATGCGACACGCATGGTGTCTGAAGCCATCTCGGCCGGAGACGTCAATGCGCTGAATTATTTCTTAGGCCAATCCTATGTGGAGGCCTTTGGCAAATTGGCCTCCTCGCCGCAACAGCGCACCGTGATTGTGCCGACGGAATTGAGTGCCATTGCCTCGGCCATTGAGGGGGTACGGCAATTGACGCTGTCGGGCACGGCCACACAAAGCCAAAGCCAAGGCCAGGCCAAAGCCCCTGCCCGCACTGCTGTTCCCACCACAAAGGACTAAGTTGATGGATGCTTTTTTCAGTAATTGGGCAGGTCTGGGTGCTTTGATCTGGCTGGGCATTGGTGCGGCTTTGCTGGCGGCAGAATTGCTGACTGGCACCGCCTATCTCTTGTGGATCGCCACAGCTGCGGCTTTGACTGCCGCACTGGCCTTCCTGTTTCCCGGTGCAAGCCTGCCGGTACAGCTTGTGGCTTTCGCCCTGTTTGCCTTGGCAACCACGGTCGTCGGACGGCGCTTTTTCAAGCCTGACACGACGCCTTCAGAGGACCCCACGCTGAATTCGCCCCTGCAACGCCATATTGGCCAGCAGGCGGTAGCTGTAGATGGCTTTGTCAGCGGGACAGGTCGTGTACGGCTGGGCGATACAGAATGGGCCGCCAAAACCCTCGATGATGCCGATCCAGCTAGCGGCAGCGTGCTTGTGGTGACCGGGGTTGAAGGTGCCGTCCTGCATGTGACGCGCGCCAATTAAGCCTTCCCTTGTGCGGAGGGGTGCGGCTATAGACTTCTGATGGACCGATTATTGGAAGGCTATAGCCGTTTTCGCCGCGATGCTTGGCCGCACCAACGCGAACTATATGAGCAATTGGCCGATGGCCAGACCCCGCGCCTTTTGGTGATCGCTTGTTCTGACTCCCGCGCCGATCCCGGTCAGATATTTGATGTGTCACCTGGAGAGCTGTTTGTTGTGCGCAATGTGGCAGCCCTCGTGCCGCCGTTTGAGCAAGGCGAAGGCCTGCACGGCACCTCTGCCGCCATTGAGTTCGCCGTCCAAGCCCTCGGCGTGAAGACCATCCTTGTCATGGGCCATGCCCGCTGCGGTGGGGTTAAGGCTGCGATCGATCGGGGCCGCTGGGGCACCAAGGCCGGGCAAGAAGGCCAAAGCCTGCGCTTCGTCAACCAATGGATTGACGTGCTGGTACCTGTCGTTGTGGCGCTCAAGACTGACGAGATTGAACCTTGCGAACGGGCAAGCGTTGAACTCTCCATGTCCAATCTATTAAGCTTCCCCTTTGTGGCCGAAAAGGTTGCCGCTGGCACCCTCAATCTCGAAGGCGCCCGCTTTGATATTGCGACCGGCGGGCTAGACCTCTTCAATCATGAGCGGGGCTGGGTGCGGGCAGATCCGCGGGCAGCCGATTAGCCACCCGCGAGGCTGGCCATAGTTGGCCAGCCGCTAATCATTTCAGAGACAGCAAAATAAGCCGGGATGCCGATGATGATGTTGAACGGCAAGGTGATACTGATCGACGTCGTCAGATAGAGCCCTTCATTTGCCTCTGGCATCGCCATGCGCACGGCGGCTGGGGCCGCAATATAGGAAGCACTTGCTGCCATCGTGGCAAACACCGCGGTGCCACCAACCGAGAAGCCCGCGAAATGGCCAACCACAAGGCCAATCGTGCCAAACAGGATGGGCATGGTCACGCCAAACGCCAACATGAAGGGCAAGGGGGCCTTTGATTCCCGCAGGCGCTTCAGGGCGACGACGCCTAATTCCAGCAAGAAGAAAGCAAGCACGCCTTGGAAGGGCGTGATAAAGACGGTGGAGACGGCTTCAATGCCTTTGGGATCGGTCAACAAGCCAACCAAAAGCCCGCCGCCCATCAGCATAACGCTTTTGCTGGTAATGGCTTCGCGCAACACATGATTGACGCTGATGGTGCGATTTTCCGACATCAATCGCGCCAGCACGATGCCAATAATGATACCTGGCACTTCCAACACAATTAGAAGCGCGGTCAGATACCCCTCAATCTTAAAGCCACTCAACGCACCAAAGTTCAGGGCCGCCATAAAGGTCACCGCGCTGACTGAGCCAAAGTGGGCGGCCATGGCCCCCGAATCAACAATGCTCTGCTTGCCAATCTGTCGGGCGACATAGAAGGCGATAATAGGTGTCAGCACGCCCATGAAGATGGTGGCCAGAAACGGCAGCAACATGGATGTGCCGGCCGAATTGTCCAGCGCAATCCCGCCCTTCAAGCCAATCGAGAACAAGAGATACATGGAGATGGTCTCATGTACCTGTTGGGGAACGCGCAGATCGCTTTTCACATAGGCGGCAAAAGCCCCTAGCGCGAAACAGATAACAGCGGGCGAAAGAAGGTTAGCAGCAACAAGGTCAAAGTTAAGCATGGCGGGGGCGCTAACGCGAAACCCCAGAGTTTGCAAGCTTTGACCCAAGGCTTAGACCACAAAAACGATGCTGGCCCTACCTTGGATCAAAACTTGTCGGCTTAGACTTATTTCTCAAGCTCAACTTGAAGCGAGATCTGGATGGAATAACTGACCTCACCGGCTGCAACCGGGGTTGGTGCGGCGGCATCGGCCATCGCGGCCCGTGCCATCATCATCGGCATGGGTTGGGGCGGGGTGTAGCCACCACTCTCACTGATCGACACAATGCGCTTAACCCGCATGCCTGCGGCCTTTGCATAGAGGTCGGCGCGGCGCAGGGCCGTCGCCATCGCTTCGCTACGGGCTAGATCCAGCATGGCGTCAGGGTTTTCAATGCCGAAATTTGGCCCATCAATCTCATTAATGCCTTGGGCGACCAGGGCATCCATCACCGCACCAATTTGGTCGATCTTGCGCAGCTTTAGGGTGACGCGATTGGCGGCTTGATAGCCCACGATGCGCGGGCGGGTGCCATTGGTATAGTCATATTGCGGGCTTAGCTGCACGCCAGAGGTTTGCATGTCCTTGTCGGCAATGCCTGCGGCTTTCAGCGCTACAAAGGCGGCAGACATTTTGCGCGCATTATCTTCCATCGCGGCTTTGGCGGTTTTGGCGGTGGTCACAACCCCTGCCCCCAAGGTCGCCATGTCTGGGGCTTTTTTCTGATCAGCGCTGACAGTGAAGTTCAAGGTGGTGGGTGTAACCGGGGTAGGCGCCACGCAGCAGGGTGCACCCATGGCAGGGGCCGCCTGCGCCAAAGCGGAGACGGGCACAAACCCCACCGCGCTGAGGGCGAGGGCCGATAAGAGGGTTTGACGGTTAAAGTGACGCATAAGATTTCCCTTCCCAGATTGGTCTTTTGGTTTCTACCTAAACCAACATGAACAGAGTCTGCACTGCATTGGGCAAAAAAGAGACCGATCTGCGTTCAAATGAGGACAAGGCTTTTGCGACGCATCAAAAACCGCTATCTCCCCGCCTCCCGCAGATGGTTCGCCATGGCTCGGGTCGTTAGCTCAATGGTTAGAGCCGGCCGCTCATAACGGTCTGGTTGTAGGTTCGAGTCCTACACGACCCACCAGCCTTCGCTCTTCGAGCTACGGCTCGGCGAGCCGCGGCGAAGCTCGAAGAGCGAAACTAGGATTTATCGCGGCGAAGCTCGAAGAGCGAAGCCGGATCAACCCTTCATCCCCCACAGCCCTGCAAGATTATTCTTCTGCATGTCGCTCGACCCGCCCACGATGCGCATGCCGAGGAGGTCGCGGACGTGGCGTTCCATGTCGAAGGCGTCTGACAAGGCATAGGCCCCAAGCACGCGTTGGCAGATGAGCGCGATTTCTGCCGCGGTATCGGCAACAAACAGCTTGGCCATGCTCGATTCAATGCCACAGGGCAGGTTTTGGGTGGCAAGCCAAGCGGCGTGATAGAGCATATGTCGACAGGCTTCGAGCTTGGTGCGTGCTTCCACCAGAGCGTGACGAATGGCTTGATGGCCCGAGATGACCTTGCCAAATTGCACGCGCTCTTGCGCATAGGCCCAAGCTTCCTCGACCGCGGCTTGGGCGATACCGAAAGTCACGGCGGTGATTTCGAGCTTTTCGACATCCAGCGCGCGACCGGCCAACATGCCCCAACCCTTGCCCCATTTCTCAGGGCCACCCACGATGTGGGAAACAGGGATGCGCGCATTGTCGAAATAGACATCGCTCGACAAGGTATAGCGCAGATTGACATGTTCAATCGGCTGCAGGGTCACACCCGGAGTATCTTTCGGGATCAGCACAAAGGCGAGATTTTTGCGCTTCTCATCGCTCTCTGTGCGGATGAGGCAATAGATATAATCGGCAAAGTCGGCACCCGTGCACCAGCGTTTGGCCCCATTGATAACCACATGATCGCCGTCAATCACGCCGCGTGTGGTGACACTGGATAAGTCCCCGCCCACATCGGGTTCAGACAGGCCATAGCAGAACATCAGTTCGCCTTTGGCCAAGGCCGGCAGATAGGCAGCCTTTTGTGCGTCATTGCCATTTTCAGAAATATTCATCCCGCCATAAAAAGCGCAATGGATGAAGGGCCCTGCCAGAAACGCCCCTGCCCGACACAATTCTTCAATCACGGCCACAGCCGCATAAATATCTTGGCCCAGACCGCCAAATTCCTCATCAACCGTCAGCCCGCAAATACCCATAGCGGCAAGCTCGGCAAAGAGGTCGCGCGGCCAGGTGTGGGTACGGTCCCAAAGCTGGCGCTTTTCCCGCGGTGCTTTGGCTTCCACAAAGCGGCGTAACTGGTGGCGCAGCTCGGTAATGTGGTCGGGCTCTGGGGCAAAGGCGTGTGGCAAATCTATTCCCCTGTCAGATTCATTTTGCGCTTTTCTTTAAAGGCGGCGACGGCTTCGGCCCGGTCCTTGGCCATATTGGACAAGGTCTCATAGGCCACCGCCGCATCCATGGTGAGATTGGCGGCTTGGCGCAATTGTTGGTTCATCACGACTTTGGTCCAGCGGACAGCCCAACGCGGATTGCCCAGGATTTTACCGGCCATTTCGGCGACCTTGCTGTTGAGCTGGTCAGACGGCACTGCATAATTCACAAGGCCAATGCGGGCAGCCTCAGCCCCTGAGATTAAGTCCCCTGTCAGCAGCATTTCCTTGGCCCGTGCCACCCCGATCAGGGCCGGCCAAATGACGGCTCCACCATCGCCAGCTACAAGGCCAACCTTCACATGCGGGTCGCCAATCTTAGCGGTGTCCTCGGCGATAATCACATCGCACATCAAAGCAATGGTCGCGCCAAGGCCGGCAGCCGCGCCATTGAGACGGCAGATGATGGGTTTTTCAAGTTCAAGGAGCGAGAGCACGATCCGCTTAGCATCTGGCGCAATGGCCCGGAAGCTGGCGGGATTGCTGATTTGTTCGTCAAACCAGTCCAAATCGCCACCGGCACAGAAGACACGGCCCTTACCCGTCAGAACGATCAAATCGCTGTCAGGATCGCGCTGGCAATCGGTAAAGACCCGCGCCAGCTCTTCATGCATCGCCTCATCCACGCCATTGACGGGATTATTGCCCGCGATGGTCACAACCAGAACGCGGGGGCCATAGCCTTGGTCATAGGCAAATTGGATGCGGGAATAGTGCTGAAATTCCATGGAGCCCTCCCCCGCCTAAATGCGCGCAATGCGGCGGCCAAAGGTGGCACCGGGCTGGAACAAGGCGCAAAAAGCGGCAGGCAGGCTTTCCACGCCCTCAGAGATGACTTCTTTCAGCTTCAATTGGCCGCTTTGGATCATGGCGGCGGCTTCGGCTTGGGCTTCCGGGAAAGCGCGCAAATCGTCAAACACCACAAGGCCCTCCATCTTCAAGCGATGGGTGATGAAGCGGTCAGTATTGCGAATACCATGCCGATCAGGCAGCGCGACATTATAGTCTGCCACTTGGCCCGAAACCACAATCCGGCCAAACGGGCGCATGAGCGGTAGGATCGTATCAATCATCGCATTGCCGACATTATCAAACAGCACATCTGCCCCTTCGGGCATGGCCGCCGCCAGATCGGCTGCAAAGGTGGGCGAGCGATAGTCGATAACCTCATCAAAGCCAGCTTCGGCCTTGAGCCAATCGGATTTGTCGCCGGCGCTTGCCACCCCCACAACCCGCGACGCCCCCCAAGCTTTAGCCAATTGGCCTGCCGTGGCGCCAACAGGGCCTGCGGCAGAGGTGACGATCACGCGGTCACCGGGCTTAATCTGGCCGATGCGCTTTAGGCCGAACCAAGCCGTCATGCCAGGCACGCCTAGAACACCAATCCAAGCCGATAAAGGCACCCCCAAGTCAGGCAGTTTCGCACAATAGCCCCGACCATTGGAAATCGACTGGCTAGCCCAGCCCGAGCCCAACGTCACCAATTGGCCGACTTCAAAGGCAGGGTTTAGGCTTTCCACCACATGGCCCACAGCAAAACCATCAATCGGATCGCCAATCTTCAAGGCCCCGGCATAGGAATCAGTACCCGAGAGCCGCGACCGTGTGCCGGGGTCGGCGGACACGAACTTATTTTCCACCCGGAATTGGCCTTCTTTCAAAGGCGGGGCTTCAAACGTCTCAAGTTTAAAGTCCTCCAGCGAGGGGGTTCCAGTGATGTGGCGGGCGAGGGTGATACGGTGAATCTGGGTCATGCCTACACCTTGGCCCGCAATGGCCGCCCTGTCAGCCCCAAAGTGCATCTGATCTGTTTTGCTGTCGTGACAGGAATGGTTGGCTCGGGCAAGGATTGGCAAAGTAAAGATGAGGTAAGCCATGACCCAAGAAACCGACATCCGTACCGGCGCTGACCAATTGGTGGCGACTTTGGCTGAACATGGGGTCACGGCCTGCTTTGCCAATCCAGGCACCAGCGAGATGCATTTGGTGCAAGCCCTAGATCGAGAGCCGCGCATTCGCTCTGTTCTGTGTCTGTTTGAAGGCGTGGCCACAGGGGCAGCCGATGGCTTTGCCCGCATGGCTGGAAAGCCTGCCATGACGCTTTTGCACTTAGGGCCGGGCTATGCCAATGGCGCGGCCAATATTCATAATGCGCGCCGGGCCTATGCGCCCATGGTCAATGTTGTGGGCGATCATGCCACCTATCACCGCACCTTGGATGCGCCCTTGGCTTCAGACATTGAAACCTTGGTCAAGCCCAATTCACGTTGGGTGGGGGTCGTCGAAACAGCCAGCGAAGCGGGCGAAAAGGCGGCAAAAGCCTTTGTAGAAACCATGGGGCCACCAGCAGGGCCAGTAACCCTGATTTTGCCAGCCGATAGCGCATGGAATCCTGCAGGTCCTGATGCGCCGCGCGTATCGGTGCCGGGGCTCTCGCTGGTGGACCCCGCCCAAGTCGAAGCCGTGGCCGATGCCATCCAATTGGCGCAAAAGCCGGTCGTGCTGGTCAATGGCCCTGCCCTGTATGATGAAGCAGCCCTTGAAACCATGTCGCGCCTAAAGGCTGCGGGCGTCCGGGTCCTGTGCGACACCTTTGTAGGCCGTCTGGCGCGCGGTGCAGGCCGCTTTGGCCCCGACCGCATGGCCTATTTTGCCGAAATGGCGATGGAGGATTTGGCTGGTACCGATCTAATGATCCTCGCAGGAACGGGCGTGCCGTGTGCTTTCTTCGCCTATCCCGGCAAGCCCAGCATTTTGGTGCCAGAAGGCTGCACCACCATCGAACTCTCCGCCCGCAGCGAAGATACAGCGGAAGCCTTGGCTGCCCTAGCCGATGCCTTAGATGCGCCCGACGCCCCACCTGCACCCACGCGCACCGAACAACCTCTGCCAACTGGCAAGATCACGCCTTACACGTGCGCCACTTCCTTAGCGCGCCATATGCCCGATCAAGCCATTATTTCCGATGATGCAGTGACCGCAGGCCTCCCTCATTTCATGGCAACCCAAACGGCTGCCCAGCATGATTGGCTGTTCCTAACCGGTGGGGCGATAGGCCAAGGCCTGCCCTTGGCGGTTGGGGCCGCTGTGGCCGCGCCCGACCGCAAGGTCATTGCGCTAACAGGTGATGGCGCGGGCATGTATACGCTGCAAGCCTTGTGGACGATGGCGCGCGAATGCCTGCCCATCGTCACGGTGGTCTTCGCCAACCGCTCATACCGCATTTTGAATATTGAGATGGGCCGCACGGGTGCAGGCCAGCCAGGCCCCGCGGCCAGCTCTATGCTCTCCCTTGACAAGCCTGCCCTCGATTGGGTGAAACTGGCGGAAGGTCAAGGGGTTGAGGCGGTTTCTTGCGACACAGCCGAAGCCTTTGACACCGCCCTTGCCCGCGCGATTGCCGCCAATGTTCCCGTGCTGATTGAGGCGGTGATGTGAGGCGTTGCGGTCAACAAAACCGTCCAATCGCGGCTTCCAAAAGCATGACTTAGACCGGTTCAAAGGCTCGCTCTGCTCACTTTGACCCTGTCTGACGATTGTTTCGGCGCAAACTTGATAGCCGCCTTTGCCAAGGCACAGCCTGCGGCAAAGGCCGTCCAGAGAAAGATAAATTAGTTAAAACAGTGCCTTATAATGGTGCATTCTTGAAGGAATGCACCCTACGCAACTACTGGCCAAAACTTGTCCCGCAACTTTGATCCTACGGATCAAAACGCGGTTCTTATTCTTGTTTTTCCCGCAACTTTGATCCTACGGATCAAAACGCGGTTCTCATTCTTGTTTTTCCCGCAACTTTGATCCTACGGATCAAAACGCGGTTCCTATACCGGAATATTG
>NZ_JADCBK010000040.1 GCF_020253525.1 Aquidulcibacter sp. | reverse complement strand
TAGAGGGGCTTTCTGCTATTGGAGAATTTGCTTCCACTGGGGTGCATGGCGCCACTCGCTTGGCGTCTAACTCGCTCCTAGAGGCCGTGGTCTTTGCCAATAGGGTTGCAGAGCGCTTGCGCGATGCTTCCTCGGGCGGACAGGCAGGTGGCGATGCACCTTCGATCTCGCCCTTGCCGAATGACGCCCGGCAACTTTTGCGGACGGAGATGACCGCCAAAGCAGGTGTTGTCCGCGATGCGGCAGGCCTAACCAGCCTTATCGACACGATCCAAGACCTGAAAGCCCAACATGGGTCTACCAATGAATTGATCACTGCCAGCCTGATTGCGGAGGGTGCTTTAGCGCGGCAGGAAAGCCGTGGCGGACATTACCGCAGTGACTTCCCCACCGAAAAAACTCCTGCGAAGCGCAGCTTCGTCACCTTGGACATAATGCGATGACCTATTTGCCCGATGTAGTACTTGAGCCGATTGTTCGCATGGCGCTCGCCGAAGATTTGGGGCGGGCGGGCGATGTCACTACATTGGCGACGGTTGACCCCGACCTAGAAGTCCAATGGGTCGTGCGGGCGCGCAGCGCGGGAGTTTTGGCTGGCCTTGACGCGGCCTCCCTTACCCTGCGCCTGATTGATCCCACTGCGACCCTGACGCCGCGCCTGCCCGAAGGAGCGGTTCTGGCGGCCGGTGATGTGATCGCCACTTTAAACGGCAGAGCTCAAAGCCTGTTGATGGCAGAGCGGGTGATGCTGAACTTCCTTGGACCCTTGTCTGGCATTGCAAGCCTAACTGCCCGCTATGTCGAGGCGGTAAAGGGCACATCTGCCAAGATCACCTGTACGCGCAAAACGACGCCGGGCCTGCGCGCACTTCAGAAAAAGGCGGTGCGGTTAGGCGGCGGCTCTAACCATCGGTTTGGCTTGGATGATGCCATTCTGATCAAGGATAATCATGTTGCTGCCGCAGGGGGCATCGTCGCTGCCTTGACCCGAGCCAAGGCCTATGGCGGCCATTTGCTGCCCATCGAAGTGGAAGTCGACAGCCTCAAACAATTGGAAGAGGCCCTGCCCTTTTCCCCCACCTGCATCATGCTGGATAATTTCAGCTTGGCCGACTTAAAGACGGCTGTGGCGCGTGTGGCGGGGGCTGTGACCCTAGAAGCCTCTGGTGGGGTAAATCTATCTACCGTGGCCGATATTGCCGCCACTGGGGTCGGTTATATCTCGGTCGGTGCCCTCACCCATTCCGCCCCCTGCCTCGATCTGGGGTTGGATGAGGCTTGAGGCGAACGAACACCTGCTAGGAGGGGCGCTCATCCCCCCGCGCGTCGTTGCGTGACAGTCTTGCCGCCAATCCCCCAATTATCGGTCTCCACTTCATCAATGATAACGACGGTGGTGTCGGGGTTCTTGTTAAGCTCAACGCGCAATAACTCAGTCACCCCTGCAATCAGGGCAGCTTTCTTTTCTGGCGTCAGTCCGTCTGGGGTCACTTTGATGTTCACAAAGGGCATGATCACTCCTTTTCCGCCGATCATGCTCTAGAATGTTGCCGCTTTGGGCAAGCCCCTTCTTCTAGCTTCGGTGTCTATTGCCGGAGGCGAAGGGGCACATTGGCACCACCCGCCTGATTGCCAACACCCGTCGGCACAGGGACGGGTGAGCCCTCGTAATCCGAATTAATGATCAGCCGCGCATTATTGGAAAGATTGATGTTTCGCGCGACAATGACGCTCCATTGCGACCCCTCGGCCACCTCACCTGTCGCACTCACCTGAAGGCGCGTCATGGGCAAATAAATCGTCCCCAAGAGCTTATCTACATTGCTCGAAGCAATCGTGAAGTTGGCATAATTGCCCCGTGTCGAAACGATTACAAAGCCGGCCCATGGGCCAGAACGTCGGCCAGACAGGGACACACTGCTATTCTGGCTAGCGTCCAGCGCATTGCCGCCCGTGAACATCAGCAGGACATCCTCCCCTTCAAGTCGACCCTGCCCTCGAAGCTTCAAACCCTTGCAGAAATAATGCTCTCCTGGCAGCAGTTTGAGAACAGAAGTCCCGGTCATATTGTATTCAATGCGGTGGATACCAGGTGATAACGTGACTGTATCTGCTGACGTCACATACAACCCATTATCCGGCACTGTGGAGCAGTCGGCAGGCGGGGCAATGGTGCGACTTCGGAAGGGGTCACTAATCCTCAGAGCCCCACTATTGGCTGCTGGGGTGAAACCTGACCCGGTCGCCACCCCCGTCGCACGGGGACTGCCGGCTTCAACCGTGGCTGTATTTCTGAGTTCAAAGTCACTGTTGGAATGAACAATACAGTTTCTGGCGCGAATGCCGCTGTTATTTGATGCGGTTATCCCTTTGCCACCGACTGTTCCATCATCACCAATCACACAAAGTGGTTGAACCTGCATGGATTCGGCGATTGCTTTCACTTCAATTCGAAAGCCCCCGGGGGGAACCAAGTCCCCAAAGAATGACGGTCGCAAGGCAAGACCTTCCACAGTATATGTGCCGTCGCTGCCTTGGGTTGCTTTAAATGAAACCGTCGCACGATTGGCGAATTCGCCGACTTGCGCCATGGCAAAGCGCTCTACATCCGTTGTCGATTGCCGGGCACTTGACCCAACCAAGGTAAGATTTTGCGCACCTGAAAGTGCAGCAGCATCGGCAGCAGTTTGCATGAGCGCTCTTTCGCGACCTAAGGCGACAAACTCGCTCGCCATCGCGACAAGCATGGCCAACGGAATAGCAGCTATGCCAACAGTCACAGCCATATTGCCTGACTGCGTTCGATCCTTTTTCAACCTTTCGACAAATCGGAAGAACAGCATTTTTGACACTACATGATGAAACCAAGCCCGAAGCGAGCTTTGGAGCCACTTTGATCGAATTGTAGTTAATGCCGCCCAAACGCAAAGATCATTTTCAAGAAGAAAATCGATATTTTATTTGAATTTATTCAAATCTTGGTGAGGCCCACTTGAGGATCAGAACCGAATTTGTGCCGCCAATCATTGAATTTGTTTATTGGAGATGGAGATTGCGAACAAAGCGAAGAAAGGCGGATTGAAATGCCTGCGGGTCTTCAAGGAAAGCAGCATGGTTGCCCCTGAAAAACTCAACTCTTGCATGAGGGACTTTCTCTGCCGCTCGCTTAGAGCGAGACCATGCAACAATTTGGTCTGACTTGGCCCATGCGAATAAGACAGGCAGGTTCAATGCCTGGGCCCTTTCGGCCAAATCTGCATCGACTTGGCCAAAACTATGCCAAGCTTGCGCCAGGACCGGTGCCATCTCAGGCCCAGCGGCGACGATGCGGGCGCGCTGGGCATGCGCTGCCGGGCCCGACAAAACCAACCGGTAATAAAGTTCAAATGCTTTTGGAAACCAGCTTGCGCCGCGGGCACCGGCGTTGAAAAACGCGACCAACAGCTTGATAACGCGGGCTGCAACTGGATCTAGCGGCGCGAGCCCGCCAGGATTGCATAACACCAGAGCCGACATGGCTTCTGGCTGATCGTGACCTGCAATCAAAGCCGCCGCTCCACCGATAGAATTCCCAATAATGATGGGCTTGGCCTTACCAAATAGAAGTGGCAGTAGTGCCAACAAAACAACAGCATAACGCTTGGCGCTAGCAGGCTCCCGGCTTGCATCCGTTGGACTGGCCCCGTGGCCTGGCCAATCAACGCAGACGACCTCAAAGCCCTGAGGAACTAAAACCTCCGCCAAATTCTCAAAGTCACGTCCTCCATGGGCTGTCGCATGCAAACATAAGACTGGTGTGCCGGCTCCACGACGCGAAACTGCAACAAGTGTCCCCGCAGCTTCCACTAAGTCATAGGGCTTTTGAACGCCCACAGCGGCGCGAAACGAGCTTACTGGCAGAAGAGATTGGTTCATTGCCAAATAAGTGATATGAATATCACTTATTGTCAAGCTAGTGAGACAAACCAATGAAAAATCGCAAATCGGGGCGCGCGGAACTTCTCAAAGCCGCTCAGCTTGAATTTGAAGATCACGGGTTTGAGGGTACGCAAACAAATGCGATTGCGCGGCGGGCGGGCTATGCTCCGCAAACATTCTACCGGCACTTTCCAGACAAAAAGGCCATTTTTCTGGCCATTTATCTCGACTGGGCTCAGGCCGAGGCGCAGGGCTTGGCCAAAGCCGATACCATCACAGCCATGATCGATACGCTTTTGCTGCATCATGTCGCGCACCGTTTGTTTCGCCGCTCGCTGCGGCATCTTACGTCGACTGATCCTGAAATTGCCGCCGTTCGGGCACAGACGCGGCAGCAGCAAATGAGCGCACTAAGGAGCCGCTTTCCACATTTTTCCAATCCCGAAGCCTTAACTTTGATTTTTACGCTTGAGCGCCTGTGCGACGCTTGGGCCGAGGGTGAGTTTGAAGCCTGCGGCATTTCTCAAAGCGAAGCGCGGGACCAAATGAGCGTAATCCTTTCCCATGCCTTGCGAGCTGCGCCCTAGATAGGCTAGTCAGCGGCGATGGCAAATCGTCCCACCCGCCACTTTTCCACCAAAGGCCCGGCCCCGCTTAGTCAAGACGAGCAAGCCTATATTCGCGACTGGGTTTTCTATGAGGATGATGCGCTGATCGGCTTCAACAAGCCGTCTGGTTTGGCAGTGCAAGGTGGATCTGGGGTGACGCGTGACGTGGATCGGCTTTTGGCCGCCTTCATGACCCGTAAAGGCCGCAAGCCAAAACTTGTCCACCGCTTGGATCGGGAAACCTCTGGCCTGTTGATCGTCGCCAAAACTAGCCCCGCAGCCGCGCATTTATCCGCCCAATTTGCCGGTCGACAGCTTCAAAAGCGCTATCTGGCGTTGGTGGGCGGCAAGCTGGAGCGTGAAGTAGGCCAAATTGACCTGCCACTCGTCAGGACTAAGTCAGCTGGTCTTGACCTAATGCGCGCGACCCATCCCGGCGAGGCCGAGGCGCAAGCAGCCCTCACCGCGTATCGCGTGTTGGCTAGTGGGCCTTCTGCATCGCTCGTAGAAGTTGCCCCGCAAACTGGCCGCATGCACCAAATCCGCGTGCACTTTGCTGCAATTGGCCATGCGCTAGCAGGCGATACAAAATATGGCGGGCTCTTGATGCTGGCGGGAAAGCCCTGCCCGCGCCTGATGTTGCACGCTGCGGCGCTGGACTTCACCCATCCGACGACGGGTGAGCCCATGCACCTCAAAGTACCGCCGCCGGAGGACTTTTCCAGCTGTATCAAGGCGGTTTTTCCTGATGGATCGAACTGGCAGGCTTAACCTGCCGCTTGCGCATCCTCACCGCGTTCGCGCTTGGCACGAAGCCGCGCCAAGGCGCTGGCATAGGCTTTTGCGGACGCTACCAATGTATCAGCATCCGCGGAGCGTGCCGTTACGAAGCGACCATGCTCGCTCAAACGCACCGAGACCTCGGCTTGTGCATCTGTCCCCTCGGTGACCGCATGGACCTGATAGAGGTCCAAGACTGCGCTGTGGGGAACTAGGGCTGAAATCGCGTTGAATACGGCATCAACAGGGCCGTTGCCACGCTGGGTTGTCCAAGCTGACTTACCGTCAATTTCCAGATCTATTTCAGCGGTTTGCGGGCCATCGGTGCCCGCAACAACGCGCAGGCGCAAGACTTTGATCGCGTCGTCATAATGGGCAGCTGCATCATCAACCAAAGCGATGATGTCATCATCATAGACGTGTTTCTTCCGGTCGGCGAGCGCTTTGAACCGACCAAATGCGTCTTGGAACGCATTATCGGACAATTCATAGCCCATATCCCGCAGCTTATCCTTGAACGCGTGGCGGCCCGAATGCTTGCCCATGACTAAATTGGTCGCCCCTTGGCCGACGTCTTCTGGGCGCATAATCTCATAAGTTTGGGCATGCTTCAGCATACCATCTTGATGGATGCCACTTTCATGCGCGAAGGCATTCTTGCCGACAATCGCCTTGTTATATTGGACTGGGAAGCCGGTTATCCGGCTTACCATTTTGGACGCCATCATCAAACGTGTGGCATCCACGCCAGTCGAATAGGGCATGCCATCGCCGCGGACGCGGAGCGCCATGATGATTTCTTCGAGCGCAGCATTGCCCGCGCGCTCACCCAAGCCATTAATCGCACACTCAATCTGGCGTGCGCCGCCTTGAACAGCTGCCAAGGAATTGGCAACCGCCAAACCTAAATCATTGTGGCAATGGGCGGAGAAGATTACTTCATCGGCACCGGGTACATTGGCGATCACATCGGCAAACAAAGCGCCATACTCACTGGGGAAAGAATAGCCAACTGTATCGGGCAGATTGATCGTAGTGGCACCTGCACGGATCGCCGTCTCCACCGCGCGCAACAAAAAGTCGCGCTCTGTGCGGGTGGCATCTTCAGCAGACCATTCCACATCATCTGTATAATTGCGGGCTAAAGAGACTGAACCATGGATGGCTTCAAGGACGGCTTCCGGCTCCATTTGTAGCTTATGCTTCATATGGATGGGTGAGGTTGAAATGAAGGTATGGATTCGCTTCAAAGGCGCAGGACGCACCGCCTCTGCGCAACGCTCAATATCCTTCGCCCCCGCCCGTGAAAGGCCACAGACAGTGCTCGTTTTAATGGTGCGCGCAATGGCTTGAACCGCGTCAAAGTCTCCCTGGCTGGCAATTGGGAAGCCTGCTTCAACAATGTCGACGCGCATGTCTTCGAGCAATTTTGCGAGCTCGATCTTTTCATCATGCGTCATAGAAGCGCCCGGCGACTGTTCGCCATCGCGCATGGTGGTGTCAAAGATACGGATAGATTGGGTCATGATGTTGTGTGGCCTGATTTGCTGAAGATTTGAAGAGCGGGCCCTTGCTGGCCCCCGCGGCGCTTTACCCCTGAGCGCCGTCCCCCAGCCAATTGGCCTAGCGACTCTTGCGCGCCCAAGGGCTGATAAGCAGCCCGGCTAACTTCAGATTAAGTCGTCCTGCATCCAGAAGGAGCGAGCCCGCCCGTTGGGCCAAATCATATTGCGCGGCTGCAATCTCCTGCCCAACCCGCAGGGCTGCAGCAAAATCTTTTGAGCTCATTCCATTAAAGGGAAAAATCTTGCGCATGATGTGATTATTGACCTCTTTGACAGCAAATTAATCCAAGAAATCATTTCAATCAAGGCCCTCTTGCGCTTGGTCTCGCGTTAGCATCGGGCGTACCACCAAGACCAGCAAGAGATAGATGATGATTGCAGCAACAAAGAACCAAATCGCGCCTTGATTTTCGCCCTTTAACACTTCGCCCACACCATGCGCCCCAAAGGCCACAAGGCAGATTTTTGGCAAAATTCCAATGCCTGTACCACCAACAAAGGACGTCAAACGAACCTTGGCTGCGCCTAAAGCCATATTGCAGACGATAAAGGGTCCTGAGGGAACCAAGCGAATGATGAGGCTGGCAAGAAAGCCATTCTTGCCAATGAAGGAAAGCGCGCGGCCGCCCCGACCGCCGAGCAGTTTTGATAATGCTGCAGCGCCCCCTGCCCGCCCTAACAAGAAGCCAACTTGCGCCGATACCAAGGTGGCAATCCAACTCAGGACAACGCCCTCGGCCGGGCCAAAGACAGCAACGGTAGCTGCAATCAACACAACTTGCGGCGCGCCAATAAAGGCCAATGTGATAAAGGTCCCCGTAACCGCTGCTGGTGCCCACCAAGAATCACGTAGGCCACGCAGAAATTGAGCAATATTGCCTTGATCTAAATCGATAAACATCATGCCCGCGGTCAGGACAAGTCCTGCAATCGAGAACAGGATGAAGGCAACCCAGACGGCGCGGACAGCCGTTGAGTCCATCTCGGTGAAAAAACGATAGAAGCGGTCCAGCCAGCCTGACATGGCTTTAGCCCCGGTCGCGCAGCAAGCGCCCCTGCTCGCGCTTCCATTCCCGCTCTTTGGTGGAATCACGCTTGTCGTGATCTTTTTTGCCTTTGGCGAGCGCTAATTCCAATTTCACCATCCCACGCTCATTGAAGTAGAGCTTTAGGGGGACAACGGTGCGGCCCTCGCGATCAACGGCGGCGAATAACTTATTGATCTCGCGTTCACGCAACAACAGTTTACGCTTGCGTCGTGGCTCATGGTTGAAGCGCGATGCAGGACCATATTCTGGCACGTAGGAATTGATGAGCCATACTTCACCATGCTCGGGGCTCGCATAGCTTTCAGCAATATTGGCGCGGCCAAGGCGAAGGCTCTTGACCTCGGTGCCCGTCAATACGAGCCCAGCTTCATAGGTATCTTCAATGTAATAATCAAAGCGTGCACGCTTGTTTTCAGCAATTAACTTGCGGGGTTGTTCTGGGCGCATGGCCTAATTGCCTCGTAAAGCCCCGGCTGCAATCATGGCCGTTTGTACCGCAACGCGGGTTGCAGGAATGGGGGGCACCAACGGCAGACGCAAGTCTTCCGCACATAGACCCAAAGTCGCCATAGCAAACTTTGCTGGCCCCGGATTAGGCTCGAGAAATAATGCGCGTTGCAGAGGGTCGAGCTTTTGGTTCAAAGCGCGTGCTTCTGCCAACTGACCAGAAGCCAAGAGGGCCTGCAATTGCGCGCATTCCTTTGGCATGATGTTGGACAAAACCGATACACAACCTACCGCCCCATAAGCTGCAAAGCCCAAGGCCAAATTATCGTCGCCCGCAAAAATTGAGAACGGCTTGGTGATGCGCGCCAAATGCAAGGCCGTGCGCGATGGATCACCCGCGCTGTCCTTCAAAGCAACCACATTGGGATGTTTGGCAATTTCAGCCATAGTATCAGGCAGAATATCAACATTGGTGCGACCTGGAATATTATAGACCATGATCGGCAGGTCGACGGCATTGCCGAGGGCGTTAAAATGGGCAATCAGCCCCGCCTGGCTAGGTTTATTGTAATAAGGGGCCACAATCAGTGCCCCATCTGCACCGGCTTTCTTAGCAACTTGCATGTGGCGAATCGCGGCTTGCGTGTCGTTAGAGCCGCAGCCCGCCAACACAGGCACACGCCGGTTGGCCGCTTCAATCGCCAGATCAAACAAGTGCCAATGCTCAGCATCATCTACCGTTGCGCTCTCGCCAGTGGTACCAACCGGAATGATTCCGTTGACGCCATTTTCAATCTGGCGCTCAATCAAGGCTTGGAAGGACGCGTCATCGACCTTGCCATCTTTGAAGGGCGTGATCAGGGCGGTGTAAACGCCTTTAAAAACCGTCATGGGTCGTACTGGCCTAGCTGAAATTTGAGTGGGTCGTGAATGCCCTTCTCGACCGCAATTCACATGGATGCAAGACCAAAGGGCAGACCAAAGGGCGTACACAAGGCTGTGCTTGCCGTGATTTTTTCACACATACGACTAGGTTCAGGGGAAATTGGTCGCTAGACACAAGGTGTGATTCCCAAGATCAACCCTTTCTATTCCTACTAATTGGCCGCTAGGCCGCGATGCGACGACAGCCCTCCCCCAATTTGCGCTGAACTTCGCTGGAGTTTTTGAATGTCCGTGTTTGACACGCGTAAAGCTACTTTGGCCTTCATTGTGACGGGCCTTTTGACTTCGAGCCCCATTTTGTCGGGGATGGCATTAGCCCAAGAGACGGCGACACCACCGCCAGTTCCCGTGCCTGTCCCCACTTCTGTGCCGGTTGATTTTACTGCGGCCCCGGTCCCTACAACTCCGGTTGAAGTGCTCAGAACAGCCTTACGGGCGGCTGAGCGCGGCGATTGGAGTTATGTGCGCGCCACCATGGCGACGACCAGTGATGCACGTATTCGCAACTTCTTATTGTGGCGCTTGGCGACAGCTGATTCCAACCCTGCTAGTTTTGACGAGTTGCGCCAAGCATTGGACCAGTTGCCCTTCTATCCAAGCCGTCAAACCATTCGCATCCGCGCCGAGCAGCGCCTCGCTTTGACTTCTCTGACCCCGCAGGCCAAGCGCGCCTTTTTGGAACGCAAGGAACAAGGCCTTGACCACAATGGCCCCATTTCTGGCGATGGAAAACTAGAACTCGCCTCAGTCTTGTTTGCGCTAGGTGAACGAGACCAAGCAAAGCGCTTCCTATCAGATGGGTGGCGCAATCACCGCTTTGATAGTGCAAGCCAAGCCAATTTTCTGGTTCGCTTCGGCAGCGAACTCACCACCGAAGACCATGATGCCCGCGTCGATTTCCTGTTATGGACCGACCGCGTTACCCAATCCAAACCGCTATGGCCTTTGATGAGCGAGACCGGGCGCCTTAACGCGCAGCGTCGTGTTGGCATTGCCGCTGGCGACACTGTGACTTTGACCGGTGTCAGCCTTGATGACCGGGGCATTCAATATCAGCGCGTCCGCAATCTGCGCCAGGCCGGGCGTCGGGCCGAAGCCCTTTCCCTGCTTACCCAAATTGATTCACGCGGCTTGCCAGAGCCAGGTCAGGATTTGATCTGGACGGAGCGGCGCAATCTTTTGAACGAAGCCATTGTGACCCGCGATTGGCAATCTGCTTATCGCATTGCTTCGACCCATGGCTATCAGCGGGGGGAGCGCTTTGCCGATGGCGAATTTGTGTCCGGATGGGTGGCTCTGCGCTTTTTGAACCAACCCAACGTGGCGCTCGAGCATTTCAAACGCTTGGAAGGCGGCGTTAGAACACCAGTTTCGCGTGCGCGGGCCGCCTATTGGCTGGGCCGTACCGCAGAAGCCTTGAACCAACCAGATGTTGCGCAAAACCATTATCGTACGGCTGCAGCCTTTCCGACTGTTTATTATGGGCAGTTGGCGGCGGTCAAAGTGGCCGAATCCTTAGGTCAAGTCGCACAATTGACCTTGCCGCCTGAAAAGAAAGCGACCCAAGAAGATCGCGACCGTTTGAACAACCGGACCATGATGGCGATCATTAATTTGCTTTCTGATGCGGGCGAGAACCAATTTTTCCGCCAGTTTGCGCTTGCACTAGATGATGAGCTCGACACCGAGGGCGAGCACCAAGCGCTTTCTGAGTATGCGCGCGCGAAGGATGAACCAGCGCTAGCGGTCCGGGCTGCCAAAGCGGGTCTTAATCGCGGCATTTTGGCCACTGAGGCCGCCTATCCCCTCATGCCAATTCCCCGTATTGTTGGGTACGGCCAGATAGAAGATGCCTTCACTTTAGCGATTACCCGTCAAGAGAGCGAGTTCAACACCCGCGCCGTCTCATCTGCCAATGCGCGTGGGCTGATGCAATTCTTGCCAGCGACTGCCGCAAGCCAAGCTCGCCGTATGGGTTTGGAGCATGAAACAAGCTGGCTGATCACCCGCCCTAATCACAATGTGACTTTGGGCTCTGCCCATTTGTTCGATTTGGTCAATAATTTCTATGGGTCTTATGTGATGGCGGCCGCTGCCTATAATGCTGGGCCAGGGCGTCCACGCCAATGGGTGCAGACCTATGGCGAATTCCGCGAGACCGATCTTGAGACCGCCATTGATTGGGTGGAGAAAATCCCCTTCTCTGAAACCCGCAATTACGTTCAGCGTGTCCTGGAGAATATCCAAGTCTATCGTGCACGCTTGAACGGTGGTTCCGCCCCAATTGGTATCGCAGATGACCTACGTCGCGGTCGGCGGCCACCACCTATCTTCAACGTGACGATTGCACCGGGGGCAGATCAGCCCGGCGTGCCACCAGCTGAGGCGAGCCCGCAAGCTGAAACGCCTGCCGCCGACCCAAAGCCGTCACCGGAACAACCCTAACCAGCTTGGCGATAAAGGAGGGTCCCGTCAGGACTACGATCCACGGCGGCTTGCCCGCGTGCTATCAGACAATTGAGGTGGGCAATTGCCTCACCCGTCGCCATGCCCAAGACTTCTCCGCCTATCGGGCGCTTAAACAAAGGCGAGAAGCAATCAATCACGCGACGCGGCGTTGCGAGCCAAACGGCCAGTCGCGCGAGAGCCGTCTCATGATTGTCGATCAAATCGTCTAAGCGCTTATGTAGCCCATAAAAGGGCTCATTATGCGCAGGCAGCACCAAGACATCCTCAGCAATGACTCGTTTGAGTTTATGACAAGAATTGATCCAATCGGTCATTGGATCGCCATTTGGTTCTGTCGGGAAAACGGACACATTAGACGAAATGCGCGGCAAGACTTGGTCGCCAGAGATCAGAACTTTCAAGTCTGGCTGATAGAGGCAGACATGTTCGGGAGAATGGCCGCACCCGGTGACCACCTGCCAATCTCGGCCTCCAATTTCAATCCGATCACCGTCAGCCATACGTTGATACGAATCAGGCAGGCGCGACACAGCCTTGCCAAACCCACCAAAACGGATCCGATAGGTATCCAGCGCATCTTCATCCCAGCCTGCAGCGCGATAGAAACGCACGCCATCTTCGGGGGCTTCGCGCCCAGTGTCAGCGACCAATGTTCGACACGTTAGATATTCGAGGCGCGAAATCCACAAGGCGGCACCAAACTTACGCGTGATCCAGCCCGCCAAGCCGATGTGGTCAGGATGCATATGGGTGATCATAACGCGTTTGACCGGCAAGCCATCCAAAACTGAGTCAAAAATCGTCCGCCAATGCAGGCGACTTTCTTCGGTTGCCACTCCTGTATCCACGATCACCCAACCATCACCGTCACGCAGGAGCCAAAGATTGATCCATTTGAGGGCAAAAGGTAACGGCATACGGACCCAATAAACACCATCAGCCACCTCTTTCACGGTGCCAACTTCCGGGGGCTCTCCACATGGATAGGTCAAGCCGTTGGCTGAAGTGAGTTCGAGACCGTCCATCGACATGGGGTGATTTCCTCTTATAGGCGTGTACTGCCCTACGCTCGCTAGGCTAGCCGCATGCGGGCCCTACGTGCAAGACCAAGTGGATAACCAGAACCTGCACTGTAATAACATAACATTTCCGCTTCGCTTTTGACGTGATTGGGAGTAAAGGCGTGACACCTCGGTCTTTCTCCCATTAATCCGCCCGGTCTCACTTTAGACTGGCATGCAGGATCCAGCGATATGAGCTTGATTTTAAATGATCTTGCAATTGGTTATCCCAATCATCTGGTGATGACCGGTATTTGTGGTACCATCCAGTCAAGTAGCGCGGTGGCTTTGATTGGCCAAAATGGAGCGGGCAAATCGACTTTGTTGCGAACGTTGTCTGGTGAACAAACGCCAGTTAGTGGGTCATGTGTGTGGGATGCCTCGCTCAAGCGTCACCGCAGCATTGCATGGCTACCGCAGCATCCAAGCCTTCGTCCTGATGCGCCTTTGACGGTTCGCGAATTGGCGGCCATGGGTTTGTGGGCACGACTAGGATTATTTGGTAAACCTTGCCGCCACGACCAAGAGCGGATTGACCAAGCCTTGGACATGGTTGGCTTGGCTGACATTGAGAAGCAACAAGTCGACACTTTGTCCGGCGGCCAGTTGCAACGTGCTCTGTTCGCGCGTTTAACGGTTCAGGATTGCGGCCTAATTTTGCTTGATGAGCCATTCTCGGCGGTGGATGGCGCGTCTCAAGCAAAGCTATTGGAAGTCATCCATCACTGGGTTGGTGAAGGTCGCACAGTGATTGCAGCAATTCATGACCTTGAGTGCGCACGCCACTTCCCACTTTGGTGGGAGCTTTCCAAATTCGGGGCAATTATGCGTCGTAGCGACGAAAAGCCCTTGAGCAGCCTGACCCAGCCTATGCGCGCGGTAAGCGGCGTCGCTCATTCGTCCTAAGCGCTTTAGGGGATTGGCGTGATCGGACTTCTTACTCCCTTTTTCGACTATGAATTCATGACGCGAGCCGCTTTGGGTGGTGTGGCCCTTGCAGTCGCAGGCGCACCGCTTGGCGTTTTTCTGGTCATGCGGCGCATGAGTTTGGTTGGAGATGCTGTAGGCCATGCCGTCCTGCCGGGGGCTGCTGCAGCTGCCCTATTGAGTGGCGGCAATACTCTTTGGACGACCTTGGGTGCGGCATTGACCGGCACCATGGTTTTTATGACAGCAGGACCAGCTAGCCGCGCATTACGTTTACCCGAAGATGCGGGCTTTGCCGTGTTTTATCTTGCAGCTTTGGCCATTGGCGTGATGATCGCCAGTATGGGAGGCGGCGTCATTGATCTCGATAAGCTGTTGTTCGGTGCGGCACTGGCCATTGACAACACAGCCTTAGCGTTAGCTTGCACCGCCGCACTTGTTACGGCGATTGGCATAACCTTAGTCTATCGTCCGCTTTTAATCGACACGCTCGACCCTCAGTTTTTGCGTGCTTCAGGAGGGGCTAAATGGGCGGGCCCCGTGGCCCAATCGGTTTTCTTCGGGCTCTTGGCATTGACCACAGTGGCATCATTTCATGCCCTCGGAGCCCTCATGAGTATTGGGCTTACCATCTTGCCGGCTATCGCCGCTCGTTTTTGGGCCAAGAGCGTTCCAGGGATGATCTTGAGCGCGGCCAGCCTTGGGATAGGTGGCGTCCTGGCTGGACTCTTGGTCTCCTTTCATCTTGCCGCCCCCGTCGGGGCCGCCATTGTGTCCTGCTTGGTTGGGCTTGTACTCGCGTCAAGCCTAATGGGACCTAATCAATCCCTTTTGACCCGCTCTTTTGGAAAAACATCCCTTGCTCATCGCGCGTCGTAACCTTTTGGGCCTCACCGCTGGTGGCCTTTTTGCCGCGGCCTGCACACAGGAACCCAGCTCAGGACCTTCGGTGTCCAAGCCAAAAGTATTGGCCACGATGTCGATTTTGGCGGATGTGGCCCAACAAATTGGCGCGCCAGACCTCGAGATTGCCTCTCTCATCGGACCAGATCAAACCGCCCATCACCGAGACCCAACGCCGAGCGAATTGACCGTGTTTAACGAGATCAGCTTGCTTTTGCATGTCGGCTTTATGCTGGAGGGCTGGATCGACCGTTTACCAGAAAGCACAGGCTATCGCGGCCCAATCATCCAAGTGTCGGAGGGCATTGCCCCAATCTACATCGAAGGGCGTATCCCTGACCCTCACACCTGGCAAAGCTTTTTGGGCTTGCGCAGTTATGCTGAGACGATCACCAAGGCCTATAAGATTTTGTGGCCAAATCTCGCAACACGTTTTGAGACACGGTTAAAGGCCTATCTCGCAGCACTTCAAACGGCACAACAGGCAGCAGCAGCGCAGTT